>JAWOHA010000283.1:0-4571 GCA_046496385.1 Cryobacterium sp.
GTCGTCACGAGGGTGAGTTTCACGTGCAACGACCACCGGCGCGGCACCCGCCAGCCCCGGGCGAAGGCGTAAATCACGGGAAAGCCGAGGCTGCCCAGGAACACGGCCAGCATCAGGGCGCCGAGGAACAGGTAGTCATCGGCGAACTGGCCGATACCGCCGACGTTGGGGGTGAAGCCGGTGTTGGTGAAGGCCATCGCGGAGTAGTAGAAGCTGTGCCAGACGGCCTCGCCCAGGGCGACCCCGTCGGCGAGCATGCGGGGGAACAGCAGCGCGGCGATGACGACCTCGATGACGAAGGCGCTCATCGCGACCGTCACCAGGAGCCGCCCCACTTCGCCCAGCCGCACGGTTTGGCCCTCGTTGACCGGGCCGGCGTGGATGCGCGACGGGTTGGTGTCGCTGGCGGCCATCAGCTTGGCGCGCAGCCCGAGGCGGCGGGAGATGACCATGCCCATGAGCGAGGCCAGCGTCAAGACGCCGATGCCGCCCACGTTCACGCCGATGTACACGAGGATGTTGCCGAACCCACTCCAGTGCGTGGCCATGTCCACCGTGGTGAGCCCGGTCACGCAGATCACCGAGACGGCGGTGAACAGGGCGTCGTGCAGCGGGGTCATGGTGCGGTCGGCGGCGGCGATCGGCAGGGAGAACAGCAGTGTGAAGACCAGGATCAGCGTGGTGAAGATCAGAATGGCGAATCGGGATGGCGAGGACCGCACCAGGTGGTCCACAGCATCGCGGATGCGGGTGAACCAGCCGGGCCGGTTCGGTTCGAACCGGCCCGCTGGATAGGGCGTGGGCACTGGGCACTACCTGTTCTGATCTGCGAGCGTTGACAACTTGACATGGTACTACCCCCGGGGAATGACTACCCTTGATCAAATGGCAGACATCTTCGACGTGGTGGCCGACTCGACCCGGCGGGACATCCTGCGGATTCTTCTCGAGCGGCACACGGCCGTGACCCGCGCTCACGCCGACGGGCGGGGCGAACTGAGCGTGTCCGACATCGTCGCGGCGCTGGGCCTGAGTCAGCCGACGGTGTCCAAGCACCTCAAGGTGCTGCGGGAGGCCAGCCTCGTCGTGGTGCGCGAAGAGGGCCAGCACCGCTACTACCACCTCAGCCACGCCCCGCTGGAAGCGATCGAGGACTGGCTGATTCCTTTTCTGAGCGCGAACGTCGACACCACCGTCAACCTCGGTGACGAGGAGGTTGAAGCCGGGCTGCGCGATGAACAGCGCGCGTTCGCCTCCGCGATCGGTAAGGCCTTCGCCGACAAGTCCTTTCATGTGTCCCATGCCGTGAAAGACGCCACGACCAAGAAATGGCGCAAAAACACCTAGCCGGCGGCGCTCCGAGGCCTGCGAAACGCCCGGCGGGTGACGCCGCGTTGGGTATGCCGGTGTTGTCGGCTAGGATAGGGTTTTCGTGTGGGTCGCGAATCCCGCGACAAAACCAATCTTTGTGAGGTCCGTGTGGGTTCTGTAATCAAGAAGCGACGCAAGCGTATGGCGAAGAAGAAGCACCGCAAGCTTCTTCGTAAGACTCGTCACCAGCGTCGTAATAAGAAGTAGCAACACCAGAAGTACCGAAGCGCGACGGTTGTGGCTGTCGTGTGGCGTGAGCGCTAGGCCTCCAAGCCTGGCGCTTTGTGCTTTAACGACCCGGGGCCGCCATAAGGTGGAGGCATGACCTCGCTACACCTGACCCTTGTCGGCAAGCCCGGGTGCCATCTCTGTGATGACGCCCGTGACGTGGTGACGGGTGTGATCACCGCGCTCGCCGATGACGTCGCGCTGACCGTCACGCTCGAGGAAGTGTCGATCCTCGACGATGCCGAGCTTCACGACCGGTACGTGGAGGAGATTCCCGTGCTCTTGCTCAACGGCACGGTTCACAACTACTGGCGCATCGACCCGGTGCGCCTGCGCGCCGCACTCTTGGAGGCATAGCCCATGACCATTCGCCACATAGTCTTCTGGAAGCTCAGCGCCGTCACCCCGCGCAAGAAAGCCGAAGCCGCCGCAGGCATCGTGTCGCGTCTGGAGGCGCTGGTGGGCGTCATTCCCGAGATTCGCTCGCTCACCGTTGGTCCCGACGTCGCCGGCGACGAGAACTGGGACATGGCGTTGATCATGGACGTCGATGACCTCGACGCCCTCAATCGCTACCAGAAGCACCCGGAGCACCGCGCGGCGGGCACCTACATTCGCACCGTCGTCTCAGACCGCCTCGCGGTCGACATCGAGGTCTAGCGGAGCCGCAGCCGCAGCCGGAGCCGCAGCCGCAGGCGCAGCCGCAGCCGCAGCCGCAGTTACGGCTCCAGGCGGGTCGGACCGCGGAAGAGGTAGGTGACCTCGCGAATCGAGGCCTGGTGCAGCATGAGCATCAGCACCCGGGCCAGGCCCATGCCGAAGCCGCCGTGGCTGGGAACGCCGTAGCGGAAGAAGTCGAGGTAGCCCTCGATCTCCTTCGGGTCGAGTCCCTTTTCGATGGCCTGCGCCTCGAGCACCTCGATGCGGTGCTCGCGCTGCGCGCCCGTGGAGATCTCCGTGCCGTTGAAGATGAGGTCGTAGCTCTTGGTGATCGACGCGTCGCCGTCGTGACGCATGTGGTAGAACGGGCGGATGCTGGAGGCGTAGTCGGTGAGGAACACGAACTCGTGCCCGAACTTCTCGGCCACGTAGGCGGCGATCTGGCGCTCGCCCTCCGGGTCCATGTCGTCGTCATCGCGAGGAACCTCGTAGCCGCGGCTCTTCACGATTTCCTTGGCCTCGGCCAGGGGGATGCGCGGGAACGGCGTGGCCGGAACGGTGACCTCCACGTCGAACAGTGCGAGCACCTCCGCACCGTGCTTCTGCTGCACCGCGGTGAAGGCCGCCACGATCAGGTCTTCGTGCAGCTGCATGACATCATCGTGGCTGTCGATCCAGCTGATCTCCGAGTCGACGCTGGTGAACTCGGTGGAGTGACGGCTCGTGAACGACGGGTCTGCGCGGAACGCCGGACCGACCTCGAAGATCTTGCCGAAACCGGCGGACTGCGCCATCTGCTTGAAGAACTGCGGGCTCTGCGCGAGGTACGCGGTGGTGTCGAAGTACTTCACCTCGAACAGCTCGGCGCGGGACTCGCTTGCGCTGGCCATGAGCTTGGGGGTGTGCAGCTCGATGAAGTCATTGTCGATCCAGTACGTGCGCAGCGCATGCTCGAACGTGGTCTGAATGCGAAAGATGAGGTTCTGCTTGGGGTTGCGCAGGTCGAGAAAACGCCAGTCCATGCGTTTGTCCAGGCTGGAGTCCGCCGCGATGGGCGTCTCGGCGATCGCCTCACCGACCACCTCGAGGGTGGCGAGCTTGATCTCGATGCCGCCGAGCTTCACCCGCTCGTCGTGCTTGAGCGTGCCGGTCACGGTCACGAAGCTGCCCAGCGACAGGGTGGAGATGGTGGAGGCGGGCTCGTCGGCGACAACGACGCCATCGGCATCCGTGGTGCGCGGATTGACCAGCTGAACGGCACCCGATTCGTCGCGCAACACGACGAATTGCACCTTCTTCTGGTCGCGCACAGTGTCGACCCATCCGGCTACCGTTACGGGGCCGTCGTCGAGAGCGGACAGGTTCTTGATCAATACGCGCGAAGTCACCCATTGAGCTTAGCCGCACAGCCTCTACACGATTTCGCGGGCGTGCCGCTGGGTACACTGAAAGGGTGGTAGCCAGTCAAGTGCATCTCGTTCGTCACGGTGAAGTTTTCAACCCCGACGGCGTGCTTTACGGACGGCTGCCGGAGTTCCACCTCTCCGAGCTGGGCCACCAGATGGCGCAGGCCGCTGCCGACGAACTCGTGGCCCGAGGCCGCCCGATCGCCGGGGTGATCGCCTCACCGCTTATTCGCACGCAGGAGTCGGCCGCGCCGATCGCCGCCGCGTTCGGGCTGAAAATCGCCACCGACAAACGTGTCATCGAGCCGGCCAATCGCTTCGAAGGCAAACGTCTGCGCGGCACCGGTGGCGCCCTGCGCGATCCGGCCAACTGGCCGGCGTTGGTCAACCCGATGCGGCCCAGCTGGGGCGAACCGTTCCGATCCATTTCCCAGCGCATGTTGGCGGCCGTCGCCGACGCCTGGCAATCCGTTCCCGAAGGAGACGTGGTGATCGTGAGCCACCAGCTGCCGATCTGGATGGTGCACCGCACCCTCGCCCGGGAGAGCCTCTTTCACGACCCGCGCTCACGCCGCTGCGCCTTGTCGAGCATCACCACGCTGTCGTGGCGTGGCACCCGTTTTGCGGAAACCGGTTATGCCGACCCGGCCGGTGGGCTGCAGGGCCGCGCCGCCGACGTGGGCGCGGTATGAGCGCTTTGCGCGGGTCACGCCGTCGAACGGCCCCCCGCATCGTGATCGGCCTCGTTGCGGCCGCGGTGCTGCTCACCGGCTGCAGCTCAGACCCGCTCGCTGACCAGTACCGGGAGGGAAGCAGCAAGGGGTACATCGCCGGCGACGGCAGCATCACCGAGATCGGCATCGCGGAACGCGGGGAACCCATCGACTTCGCCGGCGATGTACACCT
>JAWOHA010000025.1:0-5536 GCA_046496385.1 Cryobacterium sp.
CTGCGCTTCAGGAGCGCGCAATATAGAGTCCTGCGCCGAACGTGTCAATTGATCTGAAATGCCCCGGGTTCCGATCGCGGACCCGACCGCGGCCAGAGCCGCGAGGGGCTCCAATGCGAGTGAAGTGAATGCCCAGAAAACGCAGCAACCGTCCCCCGGTCGATCCGAGCCTCGGCGATGCGGCGGTCCAGCGGGATGCGCATGAGGATCGGGATGTTCTCGGCCGTGCAATAGGTGTCGACGCCCGCGTCGCCGACGCTGGCGCGATTGATGACGAGACCGACCGGCAGGCCCAGCTCATCACGGGCCACCTGCACCGCCAGGCAGAGGTCATGGAGGCCAAAGGGGGTGGGCTCGGTGACCAGCAGCACGAGATCGGCGCCGCGCACTGTCTCGACCACCGGGCAAGAGGTGCCGGGTTCAGATAGAGGGCGGCGTTGGGCTCCTCGACGTCGCAGTCCAGGAACAGAGGGGATACCAAGTCGACGGACTCGGCTCGACCCGTACTCTGCCGCGCATGGGCTGCGAGAGTTAACGCCAGACTGGTGGCAACGGTTGTCTTGCCCGTGCCCCCCTTTACCGCTTGCGGCGGCGATGATCATCTGCGATCTTGCTCCTGTCTCTTGCTCTATTCCCACAGTCTAGCTCTCCCGCCTGTGGGATAGGAACCCGCCGGGCTGGGCGGATTGCTTCGCATGCTGTCGATCGGATCTACTGGCCGAACCGGCTCAACCGGTCGGCCGCGTCGTCCAACTGCCGGCGGAGCGCTTCTGTCTCCTCGCGCAGCCGGCCCAATTCATCTTGCTCATACTCACCCTGACCCGGAAGGCTGTGCCCGTGCTCCTGGCTCTCTTTGCAGGGCGCGGCGCCTTTGAGCTCGCCCCCGAGGTAGCGCTCCAGCGACTGGCGAACCGTGCCGTAGGCACCGGTCACGCCCTCGATCTGATACTGCTGGAAGAACATGATTGCCCGGCCGCCCATACCGCCGGTGAGCATGACGTTGGCCTCCAGGCTGGCGACAAAGCCCGGCACCTGCCCCGGCTGGTGGTTGCCATAGAAAGGATTGTCCACCTCGCGAACCTCAGCGGCCTCCGTGCCATCGAGGTCCACCAGGATAAAGTGGGGACAGCGGCCAAAATGCGGGCTGACAATGCTATCCAGTCCATTCTTGTTGTCTGCAGAAACGGCAATGCGCATGGTTTACTCCTCCCTTTCAAATCTCTCGATGCGGTCCATTGTCTGGGCCAACTGCTGGCGCAGGCTTTTGAGCGTCTCGCGGAGTTGCGCCAATTCCGCTTGAGGGGGCGGCTCTGGTGCTGATTGAGCAGGTGTCGCCGGCTGGAAATCACCTCGCACGCCCATGCCACGGCCCGCCCCCAAGCCTGCTCCACCTCCCATTCCGGCGTGGGCGGCGACGCTGGCACCGCCCATGGGTTGGACCCGGCCGGCCTTGAAGGCTTCCACTGCCTGGCAGACGGTGCCCTCAGGAACGAGGTAGCCGGGGACACCGGCCGCCGCCAGCACGTCGAAGGCATTCGGCCCCAGGTGGCCGGTCAGCAGCGCCTGGGCGCCGTGCGGTCGACGATCTACTCTTCGTCGAGTCGGAAGACGCGATCCCGCGGCCGGACCCGGCGGTCAACCTTGAGGGCGACCTCTTGCCCGGGACCCACCTCTTCCACCGCTTGGTGCTCAATCTGTAAAGAACGGACCACCTGCCGGAGATCGGTGGTACCGCCAAAAATGTGGACAACGTCGCCCAGGTGAATAGAGTCTGTGAGATCGAGGACGGCGACGCCGAGCCGACCATAGTAATGGGTCACGTGACCAACGAGCTTGCCGGACATGGCTCTCTCCTCCTTGTGTTAGCAAAAGACCTGACAATACTATAGGCGTTTTTGGCCCGGATTTCAAGGGGGTGGGCAGGCCGGCAACGCTTTGAATGGTGGCACCGGCCGCGACCAGGGAGACACTGCAAGAGAGCATGCCGGGAGTCAGACTGGTCGGCATTGGGCGATGCTCAGGCGGGGAAAGAGCAATGAAGCGAAACAAGATTCTTTTACCTGCGCATATACTGGCAGGGACGTTAGCAATGATCGGGGTGCAATACCTGATCCCATTGTGGATCACGGGAAGGAGATGGGGATGGCAGATCTGACATTGGTGACCCATTGTGGCCTCTACTGCGGGCTGTGTTCGGAGCGGGGGCGGATTCCCCAGCAGGCCAGCGCACTGCGGGAGCTGATGGCCAAGGAGGGGTATGAATATTGGGGGGGGCGACCAACCGGGTTTCACCGAGTTTTGGGCCTATCTGAGCAGGTTGTGCGATCCGGAGGGATGCTGTCCGGGATGCCGGGCAGGCGGCGGGCCACCTTTTTCCGGCATCCGCAAGTGTGCTCGCGCCCGCGAGGTGGAGATTTGCCCCCTCTGCGCGGATTACCCGTGCCACCGGATCGAGATGTTGGCAGAAGGATATCCGACGTTGCTCGCCGACGGAAAGCGGATGCAAGCGGTCGGAATTGAGGCGTGGATCATCGAACAAGAGGAGCGGGCCGGAACAGGATTTGCGTACGTCGATATTCGCTGTCATCCGTGTGAAATCCCCGAGGAATAGAGGCAGAGACGCACCCAGCGGAGGTGCTGATCAGGCGGAATGGGCAGACACCAGGCGGCTGGGAGGATCAACCAAGAAAGATGTTGCCGTGGGGGCCCACGTCGGTTTGATCAGTGGTGCTGTGGGATTGATAGGGATAGGCGCGACGCCGATTAGCATCGGCAGGTATAGCAGAGCGGGGTATGCGCTTTGCCGCTCGGGGGTGCCCCCCGAGTATGTGCTCATCGCGAACGGGGACCAGGCACGGTAGTCGTTCGGGAGCATATCTGGCGGCCGGGAGCGAACGGGCTATACTGGTGCTGAATGGGGTGGGTTGGCGGCATGACGACCAACCGGGGAGCGAGGAGGGAGCAGGCTGATGAAGGTGTCGCGGGAACCTCATGAGGGCATCTGGGCACTGCCATCATTTCCGGTCGTCCTGGTGACAACCGGGCACAACATAATGACGGCGGCGGCCTTTCATTTCTACTCGTTCAAACCGCCGTGTGTGATGGTCGGCGTCCGGCCGGGCAGCCTAACGTACGAGCTGATCGCCGAAAAGGGCGAGTATGGTATCAACTTGCCAACGAAGGCCCAGCTCGACGGGGTGGAGCTGTGCGGTTCGATCTCAGGGCGGGACGCGGACAAGTTTGAGCGGGCCGGATGGACGCCCCAAAAGGGGACGGTGATTGATAGCTATCTGATCGCCGAGTGCCCGGTGAGCATGGAGTGCCGGGTAGTGCACGAGGTCGACTTGCCGGGGACGCACCGCTGGTTCGTGGGGCAGATTGAGGCGGTACACATTGAGGAGGGATATAGCCGAGAGTGGCTCCTGAGCTCGCCGCCGGGGAACGTTACCTGATCCGGCGACCGCTGCCATTCTTGGTACAGGTCGGGCCACTGTGCGCTGACCTCTTGAGGGGTGAGTCCCTGCCACTCGCCGTAGTCCACGGAGATCAGGCCGTGGCGGAACTGGATAGGCATACATAGAGCCTCGGCCAGGGGTTGTGCAGTCTGCACCGCGCGCTTCAGCGGGCTGGAGTAAATCGCCCGGATCGGCTCATCGCGGAGCCAGTCGTCCACGCGCTGGGCCTGCGCAAACCCCAGTTCGCTCAGGGGCAGGTCTGTGGTCCCGCGGAAGCGGACGTCTTTGTTCCAGGCCGTCTGGCCGTGTCGGACGAGCAGGAATCTGGTTGTCATACCGATGCTCCGTCATTGTTGGTCGAGGGTTCGCGCCACATTATAGACCTGGCGGGGCAGAAATCAAAAACGAGAACCGAGCGGCTTGAGCCTACAGCACGACGAAGGGCCGGAAACATCAGACGACGACATTCTGCACAAGAGCGTGCGCCAGATTGTCCTGTCGCGCGAGACGATCCCTCGCGCCCCGCGTTGGGCCAGCGCGTTCCGCCGGACGCTGCTCCGCTTCGTCCGCGACATCGCCGAGGCGGAAATAGCCTCCTCGGACGAGGCTGCGCCCAAATCGGCATCCACACCATTTCCGCCAGAGGAGACCTGCCATGACTCATCCTGAAGAACTGCACCGCCGTTGCATCGTGATTGACGGCCACTGCGACACCGCGTTGCTAGCCGTGGGCGGCGACTATGCCCTGGGCGAGCGGCACGACTCTCACCATCTAGATCTGCCGCGCATGAAAGAGGGCGGAATCACCGCCCAGGTCTTTGCCGTGTTTGTGGAGCACCGGTCCCTTCCCGCCCAGGCTGCCCGCCGCGCCCTGCAAATCATAGACGCCATGCACCGAACGGTTGACACGAACTCCAGCGACATGCGCCTGATTCTGCGGGCCGCGGACATCGAGGACGCGAAGGCGGCAGGGCAGGTCGGCGTGATTCTGGGGCTGGAGGGGGCCGAGGCGCTGGAGGCGGACCTGGGAGTGCTTCGGATGCTGCACCGCCTCGGCGTCCGCAACATCGGCCTCACCTGGAACTTCCGCAACCAGGCCGCCGATGGCGTGGGCGAGGAGCGCACGGGCGGCGGGCTGACCACTTTTGGCATATCGCTGGTGGAGGAGATGAACCGCCTGGGGATCATTGTGGACATCGCGCACCTGGCCCCCGCAGGCGTGGAGGACGTGCTGAAGATCAGCCAGGCCCCCATCATCGCATCGCACGCCAACGCGCGCGCCCTCTGCGACCACCGCCGCAACCTGACGGACGCCCAATTGGAAAAGATGGCGAGAAACGGCGGCGTCGTGTGCGTTACCTTCGTGCCCGCCTTCGTGGACGGCAACGAGGACAGGACAACCCTCCCGCGCATCCTGGATCACGTGGATCACATGGTGCGCGTCATGGGCGAGGATCACGTGGGCCTGGGGTCGGATTTTGACGGGTTCTTCGGAGATGAGAAGACCGAAGGGCTGGAGGATGTGTCCAAGATGCCTGCCATCACTGCGGGCCTTGTGGAGCGAGGTTACTCCGACGCGGCCATCCAGAAGATTCTGGGGGGAAATCTGCTCCGCGTATTCAGGAAGGTCGTGGGCTGAGCCTTGAAACTACTGATGTTCCAGGCCAGGCGTTTCTGGTTTCGCTCCTTCTCCAAGACGTTGGAGTCCGTCCCGGATCAGGAGGTGGAGGCATCCCAGCAACAACGCGCCCAGCCGCGCCTCACGTCAACACCCTCACCAGCAGCACCCCCAGCGCCACCACGAAAGTGGTCCCACACACCGGGAAGATGCGGTCGGCCGCCCATTTCGGCAGGAAGATGTCGGTCACCGCGCCGCGCTGCGCGCCCAGTCGCTCGGCCAGCACGGTCAGCGGGCAGGTCCAGCGGAAGGCCGCCAGCACCACGCTCTCGACGACGACCAGCCCGACCGCCAGCCACGTCCAGCCCGTGGCGCGGCCGGCCACGGCGCCCTCGACGATCGCCAGCACGCACGCGCTCAGGATCCAGAAGATCACCGAGTGGACCAGCTTGATGGCGAAGAT
>JAWOHA010000137.1:0-25812 GCA_046496385.1 Cryobacterium sp.
GGAACCAGATAACCGATTATTTTAATATTTTGGAATCTTATTTTATCTCAACTGACGCGAATTATTGTTATATGTTGGGAGTTTCATCAACTGTCCATAATGGTGAGGAAGACAACACAGAATTGGCCCTTAAGGTAAGAGAAGAACTGCAAAAGATATATCCCAGCATCTGGTCTGAACCAATTACATCGTATTTTGACCTGCTCATTACTATAGATGATATGCATCCAGATGTGATAATTATTCGCCAGTACAACCCGATCGTGACCTGGGCGGCCGTGCTGTTGATCATCATCCTGGTGCAGTTCGTGCAGTTCTTCGGCAACTGGCTGGCCCGCAAGGCCCTGCGCCGCTGACGACGGGGAACTGCCTCCGGGGAACTGCCTCCGGGGTCTCGATCGCTCCTTCGTCGCGCCTCGACCAGCGGGGCGGTCACGCCTCGACCAGCGGGGCGGTCACGCCGCGACCGGAGGAGGAGTGCGCCCCATTTCGGTGAGCGCTACGACAATCACCGTCAGAGGTGCTTCATTTCGGTGAGCGCTACGACAATTACCGTAGCGGGCGCCGAAATCGGGCGCGCCCGCGCCCGATCCACCCCGCTGGTCGAGGCTGAGCTTGCGAGGATCGAGACCCCGCAAGCCGTGTGACCCACGCGCGGCGGGTCAGTCGAAGTCGAGGCTGAGGGTGCGCAGCAGCTGTGCCAGGTGGGCCTGGTCGCTGGGCGAGAGGGTCTGCAGCAGATCGGCCTCGGCATCCACGAGCCGGGTGATGGCGGCATCCACCCGGGTGAGGCCCGCCGACGTCATGCTCACCAGCACGCCGCGGCCGTCGTGGGGGTCGGTGCGGCGTGTCACCAGACCGCGCTCGACCAGCCCGTCGATGCGATTGGTCATGGTGCCGCTGGAGACCAGGGTCTGCTGCAGCAGCGCCTTCGGGCTCAGCTCGTACGGCGGCCCGGCGCGGCGCAGGGCCGACAACACGTCGAACTCCCAGGAGTGCAGCTCCGCCCGGGTGAAAGCGGTGCGGCGCGCCCGATCCAGATGCTTCGAGAGCCGGGCAACCCGGCTCAGCACCTGAAGCGGGGAAAAGTCCAGATCAGGGCGCTCGCGAAGCCACGAATCAACGATTCGATCGACTTCATCATGGCCAGGCATTCCCCCATTATCGCCGCTTCAGACCGGGTAGGCCGCCGCCGGCTCAGACTTCTGGCAGACTTGAGGGGTTGTCAGCCTGTTGGCCGACGCGTTCCGCCATAGTGTAACGGCAGCACGGCAGCCTTTGGAGCTGTTCGGTCCAGGTTCGAATCCTGGTGGCGGAGCCCTCACCCTGAACCATGCAGAACTCACCCGTGCAGAGGACATCTTCCGTGACAGACCCCCGACTCGCCATCATCGTGCTCGCCGCCGGGCAGGGCACCCGCATGAAGTCCGCCCTGCCCAAGTTGCTGCATCCGCTCGCCGGCGTGCCGATTGTGGGTCACGTCTTCGCCACCGCGCGGGCGTTGAATGCCGCGCACGTGATCACCGTGGTACGCCACGAGCGGGACCGCCTGGCGGCTCTCGTGGCCCTGGACCTGCCCGAAAGCGTGGTCGTCGACCAGGACGAGATTCCCGGAACCGGCCGCGCCGTGGAGCAGGCCGTGGCCGCCCTGCCCGCCGACTTCGACGGTGACGTACTCGTGATCAACGGTGATGTGCCCCTGCTGGACGCCGCGACACTGCTGAGCTTTCTCGCCGCGCACCGCGGCAGCGCCGTTCAGGGCACGGTGCTCTCCGCGTTCCCGGCCGATGCGACCGGCTACGGCCGCATCATCCGTTCGGCGCAGGGCGCGTTCGACCACATCGTGGAACAGAAAGACGCCACGGATGCCGAACTGGCCATCACCGAGATCAACGCCGGCGTCTACGCGTTCACCCTGGGCGCACTGCGCGACCAGCTCGCCCAGCTCACCCTCGACAACTCCCAGGGCGAAAAGTACCTCACCGACGTGGTGGGCCTGCTGCGCCGCGCCGGTTCCGAGGTCGCCGCGGTGCCGGTGCACGACTCCTGGCTGGTGGCCGGCATCAACGACCGCGCCCAGCTCAGCGAGGCCGCCCAGAAGCTGAACGCCCTCATCGTGCGCGGCTGGCAGCTGGCCGGTGTGACCGTGCAGGACCCGGCCACCACCTGGATCGACCTGTCGGTGACCCTCGCCCCCGACGTGACCGTGTTGCCGGGCACGCAGCTGCAGGGCGCCACCGTTGTGGCCACCGGCGCGATCGTGGGCCCGGACAGCACCCTGCGGGATTGCGAGATCGGCGCCAACGCGGTTGTGAAGCGCACCGACGCGACCCTCGCCGTGATCGGTGCCGGCGCTGTCGTGGGCCCGTTCTCGTACCTGCGCCCCGGTACCGTGCTCGGCGCCGACGGCAAGATCGGCGCCTTCGTGGAGACCAAGAATGCCCAGATCGGCGCCGGCAGCAAGGTGCCGCACCTGAGCTACGTGGGCGACGCCACGGTGGGGGTCGGCTCCAATATCGGCGCCGGCACGATCTTCGCCAACTACGACGGGGTGGCCAAACACCACTCGGTGGTCGGGTCGCACGTGCGCACGGGGTCGCACAACGTCTTCGTGGCCCCGATTACAATTGGTGACGGAGCGTACACCGGGGCGGGAACAGTCGTGCGAAAGAACGTACCGGCCGGTTCCCTCGCCATCAGTGTCGCTCCCCAACGCATGATGGACGGCTGGGTCGAAACCAACCGTTCCGGTACGGACGCGGCGCGAGCCGCGAACACCCGCAACAACAGCACGGTGAGTGGAGAATAGGTGTCGGAGATCAAGACCAGCGGCGATAAGAGACTAGTACTGGTTTCGGGGCGAGCGCACCCGCAGCTCGCGGTCGACATCGCCACGGAGCTCGGATCCGAGCTTCTGCACACCGATGCCCGCACCTTCGCCAACGGCGAACTGTACGCCCGGTTCGATGAGAGCGTGCGCGGGTCGGATGCCTTCGTCATCCAGTCCCACACCGCTCCGATCAACGAGTGGCTGATGGAACAGCTCATCATGGTCGACGCTCTCAAGCGTGCTTCCGCCAAGCGGATCACCGTGGTGGCGCCCTTCTACCCCTACGCACGTCAGGACAAGAAGGGCCGCGGCCGCGAGCCGATCTCGGCCCGCCTCGTGGCAGACCTGTTCAAGGTGGCCGGCGCCGACCGCATCATGTCGATCGACCTGCACGCCGCGCAGATCCAGGGCTTCTTCGACGGCCCCGTCGACCACCTCTTCGCCATGCCCGTACTGCTCGAGCACTTTCGCGAGAAGCTCGACCCGGCCACTCTCACCGTGGTCTCACCCGACATGGGCCGCGTGCGCGTGGCCGACATCTGTAGCGTCCGCCTCGGCGTGTCGCTGGCCATCATTCACAAGCGTCGCGACCCGCTGGTGCCCAACCGGGTCTCGGTGCACGAGATCGTCGGTCAGGTCGAAGGCCGCGTCTGCCTGCTCGTGGACGACATGATCGACACCGGCCGCACCATCGCCCTGGCCGCCGAGGCCCTGCGCGACGCCGGGGCCATCGGCGTGGTCGTGGCCGCCACGCATGCCGTGTTCAGCGACCCGGCCGTGGACATGCTGCAGAACCCCGCCATTTCGGCCGTCGTCGTGACCGACACGCTGCCGATCCCCGAGGAGAAGCGCTTTCCCACGCTCACCGTTCTGCCGATCGCACCGTTGCTGGCCCGCGCCATCCACGAGGTCTTCGACGAGGGATCGGTCACGAGCATGTTCGACGGCGCCGCGTAAGGCGCACCCACCCGCAACCCGGGCGATCCGAGCCGTTCAGCTCGGGGAGCCCGGGTTCAGTGGTTTCGGGGCGCTCGGAATCAAGCCGAGCGGCACCACGAAGATTTCGCGCCCGCCCGGGTCGAGGGCGTAACACTGCCAGCCGAGGCCGCCGGCGCCGATCATCTCCCAGCGGGCGTCGTAGGCCACCGCAGTCGGGTAGTACTGGCCCACGGCGACCCGGCAGGTGTTCGATGCCGTCGCGGACGCGACCTGCACGGTCGTGAAGATTCCCGGCACGACGAGGGCCACGATCCCCACCACCACCACGATGCGGATCATCAACTTGAAACGTTTGCCGCGCAGCGGGCGGTAGTTCTCGCTGGGAACGTAGCCGTTGAGCTCGGGGTGTTCGTTCGAGTCGGGGCGGTCGTTCGAGTCGGGGTTCTGGTTCGACATAGTCATAGTGTGCCCCCAGTATCCCAGACCCGGCCGGGTTCTGGGCGCTGGGCCCAGAACCGGCGGGATGCTGCGCGGACTGCTTAGTGCGTACTACTTAGTGCGTGGACGCCTCGGTGACGACCTCGGTGCGGTCGCCCGACCACAGGGTGTGAAAGGTGCCTTCTTTGTCGATGCGCTTGTAGGTGTGCGCCCCGAAGTAGTCGCGCTGGCCCTGCACGAGTGCGGCGGGCAGCCGTTCGCTGGCGAGCGAGTCGTAGTAGCTCAGCGCTGACCCGAACCCGGGAACGGGGATGCCCGACAGGGCTGCGGTCGACACGACACGGCGCCAGCCGGCTTCACTGGTCGCCACGGCGTCGGAGAAGTACGGGTCGACGAGCAGGGTCGTGATCGCGGAGTCGTTCGCGTAGGCATCCACGATGCGGTTCAGGAACTGGGCGCGAATGATGCAGCCGCCGCGCCAAATGGTGGCAATGGCGCCCTTGTCGACGCTCCAGCCGTATTTGGCCGCGCCGGCGATGATGGCGTCGAAGCCCTGCGCGTAGGCGACGATCTTGGAAGCGTAGAGCGCCTGGCGCACCGCTTCGACGAACGTGTCATCGACGACGGCCACCTCGGGACGGCTCGTCAGGGTCGAGCGCACGGGAACGCGCTGCTCCGGGTGGGCCGACACGGCCCGGGCGAACACGGCTTCGGCGATGCCGCCGACGGGTACGCCCAGGTCGAGGGCGTTCTGCACGGTCCAGACTCCGGTGCCCTTGCTGCCGGCCTGGTCGAGCACGATGTCGATGAACGGCGCGCCGGTCTCGGCGTCGACCTGGCGCAGAATCTCGGCGGTGATCTCGATCAGGTAGCTGTTGAGCTCCCCGGAGTTCCAGTCGGTGAAGATGTCGGCGATCTGCGCGGGGGAGTGCCCGCCGATCTTGCGCAGCAGGTCGTAGGCCTCGCCGATCAGCTGCATGTCGGCGTATTCGATGCCGTTGTGGATCATCTTCACGAAGTGGCCGGCGCCGTCGGTGCCGATGTGGGTGACGCACGGCTCGCCGTCAACGACTGCCGCGATGGACTCCAGAATCGGGCCGAGGGTCTTGTACGCCTCGACGGATCCGCCGGGCATGATGCTGGGGCCGTTGAGGGCGCCCTCCTCGCCGCCGGAGATGCCGGCTCCGACGAAGTTCACGCCGGTGGCGCGCACGGCCTTCTCCCGGCGGATGGTGTCCTGGAAGTCGGCGTTGCCGCCGTCGACGATGATGTCGCCGGGCTCAAAGAGCTCAGACAGCGCGGTGACCACGGCGTCGGTGCCCGCGCCGGCCTGCACCATGATTATGGCCGTGCGGGGCTTCACGAGGCTGGCGACGAAATCTTCGATGGTTTCGGAGGCGACGAAGTGCGCCTCCGGGTGCTCGGTGGTGAGCAGCTGAGTGCGACTGGCAGAGCGGTTGAACACGGCGACCGTGTTTCCGTCTCGGCTGGCGAGGTTGCGGGCGAGGTTGGACCCCATCACCGCGAGCCCCACCACGCCAATATTTGCCTGTGCGCCACGGTGTGACGATGCGGTCTCGGGCTGTACGGCGCCGGTTTCGGACACGGGGGCTCCTCTGGTTCGTGGTCTGTAGAACAGCTTCAAGGCTAGCCCGTGGTGTCGGGTGCGCTCGCATTCGGGGGTCAGCGAGCGACGGTGACGAACTTGACAGAGCAGATGTAACGGGTAGCGTGGATGCTTGTAATCTGATTTATTGAGCGCAGTTCGCACGATGATCCGATGTAATGAAGCAACGGCCGATCCGAGCGGAGCGTCAATGACTGATGAAACCCTTCCTGCGTCTGAAGCGGCACCGGTTCGCGAGCAGCCGCTGATCCCGCACCGTCGCACCGCCGCTCTGGTCGTGATGGGCGTGCAGGGCTGCGGAAAATCCACCGTCGGCCAGGCTCTCGCCCACACGCTGGGCCGCCGGTTCGTTGACGGCGATGACCTGCACAGCTCCGCCGCGCGGGCGAAGATGGCCTCCGGGCATGCGCTCACCGACGCCGACCGGCTGCCGTGGCTGGCTCGTGTGGCACAGACCGTCGCCGATGCCCGCGACGGCGGCGAGAGCATTGTGATCGCCTGCTCGGCGCTCAAACGTTCCTATCGTGATCTGATGCGCGAGATCGTGCCGACGCTCGAATTCGTGGAACTGTTCGGCAGCCGGGAGCTGATCGCCGAACGGCTCACCCACCGCAACCACGAGTACATGCCGCCCACACTGCTCGACTCGCAGTTCGAGGCCCTGGAGCCGCTGGACCGTTCTGAAGCCGGCCTGCGCATCGACCTGGCACAGAGCCCCGAACGCATCGTGGCCCTCGCGGCCGCCCACCTCGACGGGCCCTGAACCTCACCCCCACCGCTGAACCACTGCAATCGAAGAAAGAGATAGCTCACTGATGACCGATCTTGAGATGAACTGGGCGTTGTCCACGCCCGCACTGCTGGGCATCGCCGCCGCAGCCATCGCCCTGCTGCTCGTTCTGATCATGAAGTTCAAGGTTCACGCCTTCCTCTCCCTGATCATCGTGAGCCTGCTCACCGCCGTCGCCACCGGAATTCCCACCGCGCAACTGATGCCGACCCTGCTCGGCGGTTTCGGAGGCACCCTCGCCGGAGTGGCCCTGCTGGTGGGGCTCGGCGCCATGCTCGGCCGCATGCTTGAGACCAGCGGCGGCGCCCAGGTGCTCACCGACGCCCTCATTCACCGCTTCGGGGAACGCAAAGCCCCGCTCGCCCTCGCCGTGGCCTCGCTGATGCTCGGCTTCCCGATTTTCTTCGATGCGGGACTTGTCGTGATGCTGCCGATCATCTTCGCCGTGGCCCGACGCCTCGGCGGGTCCTTTCTCGGCTACGCCTTCCCGTCCGCGGTTGCTTTCTCCGTGATGCACATCTTCGTGCCGCCGCACCCCGGCCCCGTCGCGGCCAGCGGTTTGCTCGGAGCAGACGTGGGCCTCGTGCTGATCTTCGGGTTGATCGTGGCCCTGCCCACCTGGTACTTCGTGGGACACCTCTTCGGCGGCTACGTGGGACGCAAATACGACATCCCGGTGCCCTCCTTTCTGCGCGGCAGCACCGGTGAGTTCGCCGAATTCGCCTCCGCGCCCCGGGTCGGCACGATTCTCTCGCTGCTGCTTCTGCCGATCGGCCTGATCTTTCTCAACACCGGCCTGAACATGGCGGCCACCGCCGGGCTCGTCTCGCTCGAAACCACCTGGGTGCAGATTCTGCGCGCTCTCGGCGAGACCCCCGTGGCACTGCTGATCACCGTGTTGCTGGCCATGTTCTTGCTCGGCAAGCGCAGGGACAAGTCCGCGACCCTCGTTGAATCGGTTGTGGACAGCGCCCTTGGACCGGTCTCCGCCGTCATCCTGATCACCGGCGCCGGCGGGATGTTCGGCGGCGTGCTGCGGGCCAGCGGCATCGGCGGTGCCCTCGCCGAGTCCCTCGACGCGGTGGGCCTGCCCATCATCATCGCCGGCTTCGTCATCGCCGCGATCATCCGCATCGCCCAGGGCTCCGCCACGGTCGCCCTCACCACGACGGCGGCTCTGTTGCAGCCCGTGGTGATGGGCAACAGCAGCTTCAACCCGGTGGAACTGGCCGCCATCGTGCTGGCCCTCGCGGCCGGGTCGGTCTTCGCCGGCCACGTCAACGACTCCGGCTTCTGGCTGGTCAGCCGATTCTTCGAGATGGACACCAAGACCACCCTGAAGACCTGGACCGTGGGGCAGGCCCTGGTCGGGGCCATCGGCTTCGTCATCGCCCTGGCGATCTATCTCGTCGCCAGCCTGTTCTGATGCCTCAGACCTGAGCCGGCTCTGAGGATCGGCGTGCGGGGTCTCGATCGCTCCTGCGTCGCGCCTCGACCGGCGGGGCGGGGCGCGGGGCGCGCGATCACGGTGCGGGAGCGTCAGTCCAGGTACAGCCGGGGGGTCTCGGCCCACACCGACTGCACCTCGGTGATGGTGCGGCGCATGATCAGGTCCATCGACTCCCGGGCCCGCGCCGGATGACCGCCCTGAATGGCGTCGGCGACATCCACGTGCCATTGCAGGGCGGTCTCGTGCGGGTGGGCCGGCATCAGGCCGTGCTCGGTGCGACCGGACAGCACCGCAGCGATCACGGCGTCGAGCTTGGCGAACATTTCATTGCCGGAGCCGTGCAGCACCAGGGTGTGAAAGTGAATGTCGAGTTGCAGAAACCGCTCCAGTTCTCCGGCGCGGCCCACCGTGCGCATCTGCGCGGCCACCGTGAGCAGCTCAGCCGACAGCGGTTGGGGGCTGTATTGAGCGGCAAGCTCAGCCGCCATCGGTTCGACGGATGCGCGCAGCTCGGTCAGGGACCGCAACTGCGCGCCCCGGCCGGGGCCGTCCAAGCGCCACCGAATCAGCGTCGGGTCGAATGAGTTCCACCGTGACTGCGGCAGCACCCGGATCCCCACCCGCTTCACCGATTCGACGAGTCCCATCGAGGCGAGCACCCGCACGGCTTCCCGCGCCACCGACCGGCTCACACCCTGGGTGCGTTCCACATCGTCGGACAGCATGACCGTGCCCGTCGGGGTGAGCCCGGTCGCGATGGGCTGGCCGACCGCATGCACGACACGGTGGTGCAGGCTGGAAGTCATGGTCAGACACTATCCGGCCAGAGGCCCGACCCGGGTCGCCGAGCGCTGGTCGGCCGGTCCGGGCCGTGACGACAGCCGAAGCGTGTAAACTCAGACACGAACTTCGGCGAGGGATCTCGCGCGTTCGGGAAACCGGGGGCACGGGCATCCGTTATCGACGCGGTGGACGAGACTTTGGGCTTTTCCTCACGCTGACATGCGTTCGAGTTGAACTCATCACCCAGTCTCGTGCCCGGCTCGTTCGGGCGGGAGGCATTACCGGCCCCACGGCCGACAAGGAGAGCCCTCATGGCTAAGCAAATCAACAGCGTCATCGCGGAACCGCGCGTCAAGTTCGGCAAGGGTGCGGCCCGCAAGCTGCGCGTGCTCGGCTACATCCCCGCCGTGATCTACGGCCACGGCACCACGCCGGTGCACGTGTCCCTTCCCGAGCACCGCATCGGCCTGCTGCTGCGCAAGGCCAACGCCATCCTCGAGATCGACGTCAACGGCACCAAGCAGCGCACCCTCGTGAAAGACGTTCAGAAGGACCCGTTCCTGCAGATCATCGAGCACATCGACCTCATCGTGCTGCGCAAGGGCCAGAAGGTGCAGGTCGAGGTTGCCGTGCACACCGACGGCGAGACCTTCCCCGGCACCATGGCCGTCACCGACACCAAGTACCTGCTGCTCGAGGTCGACGCCACCGACATTCCCGAGAACGTCACCGTGAACATCGAAGGCCTCGAAGACGGCGCCCAGATCAAGGCCAGCGACGTCGTCATCCCCGATGGCGCCTCGCTGATCACCGACCCCGACACCCTCGTCGTTCTCGTCGTCACGCCGCGTGGCGAAGACGAAGACGAAGAAGAGGCCGCCGAGTAACACATTTTCGACTGGTTTCGTCGGGTCGTTCGTCCGGCGCTGTTTTCTAACACGTCTCACACGCGGAGGATCATGCCGGACGACAACCTCTGGCTCGTTGTCGGGCTCGGTAACCCCGGGCCCGGCTACGCCGGAAATCGACACAATGTCGGCCAGATGGTGGTGTCCGAACTGGGCACCCGGCTCTCGGCCAATTTCAAGAACCACCGGGCGAACGCCCGAGTCGCCGAAGGCCGCGCGGTACCTGGCGGCCCCCGGTTCATTCTGGCCACCCCGAACAGCTTCATGAACCTCTCCGGCGGCCCCGTCGCCGCCCTGATGCGGTACTACTCCGTGCCGGCCGGCCACCTGATCGTGGTGCACGACGAACTCGATCTGCCCTTTGACACGCTCAAGCTCAAAACCGGCGGCGGTCCCGGCGGCCACAACGGCATTCGTGACATCATCGCCGCCGCCGGCACCCCCGACTTCATCCGAGTGCGGGTGGGCATCGGCCGTCCTCCGGGGCGACAACCGGCCGCGGACTTCGTGCTGGCGAACTTCTCTGCCGCGGAACGCGCCGTGCTGCCCATTCTGGTGGCGGATGCCGCCGACGCCGTGCAACTCATCGCCAGCGACGGTCTCATCGCCGCGCAGCTGAAGGTGCACAGTAACTGAGCCCGTCGACCGGGCGCCATAGGCCGTAGTGCCCCCGTAGACTTGATTGGTGATCCTTCAGGGCTTAATTTCTGCGCTCTCGCGCGCCTCCACGTTCGATGACGCCCTCGCCCGTGCCGGACGCGACGCGGACTTCTCCCTCACCGAGGGGCTCCAGGCCCCGCTCCTGGCCGGGCTGCTCAGCCAACGGGAGGCGCCGGCGCTGTTCGTGATCACGGCGACCGGGCGGGAATCGGAGACGCTGCGTGACAACCTCGCCGGCTTCGCGTGCGAGGCTGAACTGATCGACTTTCCCGCCTGGGAAACCCTGCCGCACGAACGACTCAGCCCGAGCCCGGAAATCGTGGGCAAACGGCTGTACGCGCTGCGACGGCTGCGGGACTGGGAGAAGACCCCCGCCGAGGTGCGCACCCCCATCGTCGTGATCGCCTCCGTGCGCGCCGCGCTGCAGCCCGTGGCCGACAACCTCACCGACTTCGAGCCCATCGAACTGACCGTGGGCGCCCGCGGCCACGATCTGGCCACCATCACGCGCGGGCTCATCGACGTGGCCTACGCCCGAGTCGACATGGTCACCCGGCGGGGGGAATTCGCCGTGCGCGGGGGAATCCTCGATGTGTTCCCCCCGGTCGCGTCGCATCCGTACCGGGTGGAATTCTTCGGCGACGAGGTCGAGCAGATTCGGGCGTTCTCGGTCGCCGACCAGCGGTCCCTACCCGAACCCGTCGACGCCGTGAGCCTGCCGCCGAGCCGGGAACTGCTGCTGAGTCCCGAGGTGCGTCAGCGCGCCCGCGAGATGCAACACGAGTTTCCGAGCCTTTCGGGCATGCTGGCCAAGATCGCCGAGGGAATCCCGGTGGACGGCATGGAAAGCCTGGCGCCGGCGCTCGTGGACCGGCTGGTTCCGGTCACCCACTATCTGCCCGCCGGGGTCGCCGTCGCGGTGATCTCACCCGAACGGGTGGCTTCGCGCGCGATCAGCCTGGGCGACACCAACCGGGAGTTCCTCTCGGCGGCGTGGAGTGCGGCGACGGCCGGCGCCGACGCCCCGATCGATCTGGATGCCGGTGACTTCCTCACCCTGAACCGGCTGAAAGAGGCCGTGAAATTCTCCCGGCCCGGCTCGCCCGCGTCGAAGCGGGTGTGGTGGACCCTGAGCAGTTTTCAAGCCGCGCCGGTTGTGGAGGCCACCGAGACGGGCATCGAGTCGCTCGACATGGAGGAGCTGCTCACCGTGCGGCTGGACGCCGCGGCGGTGCCCAGCTTTCAGGGCAGCGTCGAGGGCTCCGTGGGGCACCTCGCCGACCGGTTGAAGAACGGCTGGACCGTGGCCATTGCCGCGCAGGGCACCGGGCTCGTGGAACGGGCCCGCGACGTTCTGGCCGAACATGAACTGCCCGCCCGGATCGTGACCGAATTCCCGGCCGAGCCCGAGGCCGGCATCGCCTACGTGATCAAAGCATCCGTCGACCACGGCTTCGAACTGCCGGAGACCAAGCTCAGCCTCATCAGCGAATCCGAGTTCTACGGACGCATCGTGGGCTACGACGCCCGCCAGGTGAAGAAACTGGCCAGTCGGCGCAAGAACGTGGTCGATCCGCTGCAGTTGGTCGCCGGCGACCACGTGGTGCACCAGACCCACGGCATCGGGCGTTTTCTGGAACTGACCCAGCGCGAGGTGTCCAGCGGCGGCCGCAACCCGGTGAAAACCACCCGGGAATACCTCGTTCTGGAGTACGCGCCGGCCAAACGCGGTCATGCCGGCGACCGCCTCTACGTGCCCACCGACCAGCTCGACCTGGTCAGCCGGTATATCGGCGGTGAAGCCCCCGCCCTGAGCAAAATGGGCGGCAGCGACTGGTCGACCGCCAAGACCAAAGCCCGCCGGGCGGTGCGCGACATCGCCGTGGAACTGGTGAAACTGTACTCGGCCCGCATGGCCAGCAAAGGCCACGCCTTCGCCCCGGACACCCCCTGGCAGCACGAGCTCGAAGAGTCCTTTCCGTTCGTGGAGACGCCCGACCAGCTCACCACCATCAACGAGGTCAAAGCCGACATGGAACGGCCCATCCCCATGGACCGG
Organism: Cryobacterium sp.; assembly: GCA_046496385.1. Classification (GTDB taxonomy): domain Bacteria; phylum Actinomycetota; class Actinomycetes; order Actinomycetales; family Microbacteriaceae; genus Cryobacterium. Next base: position 12,485 of record JAWOHA010000137.1, read on the forward strand.
CTCCTGTCGGGTGACGTGGGCTTCGGCAAGACCGAGGTAGCCGTGCGCGCCGCGTTCAAGGCCATCCAGGACGGCAAGCAGGTGGCGATGCTCGTGCCGACGACCCTGCTCGTGAGCCAGCACATGGAGACCTTCAAGGAACGGTTCGCGGGTTTCCCGATTCACCTGCGCGCGCTGAGTCGTTTTCAAACCGAGAAGGAATCCCGTGAGACCGTGGCCGGCATGCTCGACGGCACCGTCGACGTGGTCATCGGCACACACCGGCTGCTGTCGCCGTCGATCATCTTCAAGGACCTCGGCCTGGTCATCATCGATGAGGAACAGCGTTTTGGGGTGGAGCACAAAGACGCCCTGAAGAAACTCAAGACCAACGTGGACATTCTGGCCATGAGCGCCACGCCGATTCCGCGTTCCCTCGAGATGGCCGTGACCGGCATTCGCGAAATGTCGACCCTGGCCACCCCGCCGGAAGACCGGCACCCGATTCTCACGTTCGTGGGCCCGTACTCGGAACGCCAGGTCGCCGCCGCGATCCGGCGGGAGCTGCTGCGTGAGGGGCAGATCTTCTTCGTGCACAACCGGGTCACGAGCATCAACCGGGTCGCCGCGAAACTGGCCGAACTGGTGCCGGAGGCGCGCATCGCCGTGGCCCACGGGCAGCTGCCCGAAGCCCGGCTGGAACAGGTGGTCGGCGACTTCTGGGAGCGCAAGTTCGACATTCTCGTCTCCACCACGATCATCGAGACCGGCCTCGACATCGCCAATGCCAACACCATCATCATCGACCGTGCCGACAAGTTCGGCCTCAGCCAGCTGCATCAGCTGCGCGGCCGGGTGGGCCGCGGCCGGGAACGCGCGTACGCCTACTTTATGTACGATGAAAACCGGCCGCTGTCCGAAACCGCGCATGACCGGCTCTCCACGATCGCGGCCAACAACGAGCTCGGCGCCGGAATGCAGGTGGCGCTCAAAGACCTCGAGATTCGCGGGGCGGGAAACCTGCTCGGCGGCGAACAGGCCGGCCATATCGCCGGGGTCGGCTTCGACCTCTACCTGCGCATGATCGGCGAAGCCGTCTCGGCGTTCCGCGGTGACGTGGCAGAAGGCCAGACCGAGCTGCGACTCGAACTCCCCGTGGACGCCCACATCCCGCACGACTTCGTCGACAGCGAACGGCTGCGGCTGGAGGCGTACCAGAAGCTGTCCACCGCGAGTTCACCGACCGCCGCCCCAGACCAGATCAACCTGGTGCTGGAGGAACTCACCGACCGGTACGGGGAGCCGCCGCGGCCGGTGCAGAATCTCATCGCCGTGTCCCGACTGCGCTGGCAGGCCCAGCAGGCCGGCCTCAGCGAGGTCGTGGCGATGGGATCGAACCTGCGCGTGGCGCCGGCCGATCTGGCCGATTCCATCCAGGTACGCCTGCAGCGCATGTACCCGGGCGCCCGGTACGTGAGCTCGACCGGGGCCATCACCGTGCCGATGCCGCGCGAGGGCGGCGTGGCGCCGGAGGACGCGGCGCTGATCAGCTGGACAGGCACGCTTCTGACGGCGCTTTTTCCCCAGCCCGTCGGTAGTGCCGTGCCCGCGAACTGACGACGACGCCGGATACCGCCATCGGCAGCCCCCCCGATCAGCATGACGAGGGCCCGGAGGAGCGCCTGCAGGTGCGCCTGCACCCTTTGGGGAATACCACCTGGGGAATACCACGGCTTGGGAACACCACGGCTGGGGAACACCACGGCCGAACACGGCCAGCCGCTTCGTTTAGCATTGCTGTGATCGCTCTCGAACCGCGACCGAAGAGGAGACCTGTGACCGGGCCCAGCACGACACCTCAGAACACCGCGCTTCGGACCGTGGTCGCAACCGTCGCCCGGCTGCGCGGCCCCGGCGGCTGCGCCTGGGATGCGGAACAGACGCACGCCTCGCTCGTGCGGTACCTGGTCGAAGAATGCCACGAGCTCATCGAGGCCATTGAGGGCGGTACCCGGGAAGACCTGCTCGAAGAGCTCGGCGATGTGCTCTACCAGGTGCTTGTCCACGCCGACCTGGCCGCGGCGACCGCGGGGGAGGCCTTCGACATCGCGGACGTCGCCGCGCACCTGAACGCCAAAATGATCGCACGTCACCCGCACGTCTTCGGCGATCTGAACCTCTCCTCCGCAGCCGACGTGACCGCCGCGTGGGATGGTTTCAAAGCGGCAGAGAAACCGCACCGCACCAGCGTGCTCGACGGCATTCCCCAGGGCATGCCCGCGCTCGCTCTGGCCGACAAGGTGCTGGGCCGGGCCGAGAAGGTGGGACTGATCGAGGCGGATGCGTCTTTCCCGCTGCAGATGGATTCGGAAGACGAGCTGGGGCCGCTGCTGCTGGCCATCGTCTCGGCGGCCCGGGCCCGGGGGCTTGACTCGGAACGCGCCCTGCGCGGCGCACTGCGCGACCTGCAGGGCGAAATCCGCGACCATGAGCAGCAGGAGTCCCCGGAGCCGGCCGCTCACGCCGATGCCGATGCCGACGCCTTCGACGCCGGCATCATCGGCCTGCCCCGCGCCTGACCCGCCGGCAGCTGGTGGCGCTCCACGGGCGCGCCCGGTTTCGGCGACCGCTACGGCAATTGTCGTAGCGCTCACCCCAAATGGGGCGCGTTCCTGCGCGAAATGGGGCGCGTTCCTTGGCGGCGCGGCGCAATGCGGGCCTGACACGCAGGAGCGTCGCGTTGCCGGGGCGTGGCCTGAGACAATTACTTCATGGCAACACCGGTGACCTCCCCGCGCGGCATGCGCGATTTCCTTCCCGTCGACAAGGCACGCCGTGAGCGCGCCCTCAGCGTGATCCGACGCAGCTTCGCCGCGCACGGGTTCGATGAGATTGAGACCCCGGTCATGGAAGACGCCGCCCGGTTGCACTCCGGGCTCGGCGGCGACAACGAGAAACTCGGTTTCGCCGTGCTGAAACGCGGGCTCAGCCCCGAAACGGTCGTCGCGGCCGCCGACAACGTGCTCGCGCTGACCGATCTGGGCCTGCGCTTCGATCTCACGGTGCCGCTGGCCCGCTTCTACGCCAGCCACCGTTCTGAACTACCCACGGTGTTCCGCTCCATTCAGATCGCCCCGGTCTGGCGTGCGGAACGCCCGCAGAAGGGCCGTTTTCGCCAGTTCATGCAGTGCGACATCGACATCATCGGTGAAGCCGGCCAGCTGGCCGAAATCGAGCTGATCACCGCCACCGCGGCGGCCCTCAGCGAACTGGGCCTCACCGGCTGCTCCATCCGCATCAACGACCGCCGCATTCTCACCGGCCTGCTCGCGCACTGGGGCGTCGCACCGGAAGCGGGCGAACGCGCCCTGATCACCCTCGACAAGCTCGACAAGATCGGTGTCGCCGGCGTCGTCGCCGAACTGGACGCCCTGGCGATCGTCGGCTCGGCCGTGAGCGCGAACGAGATGACCGCCACCCTCACCGAACTGGGCAATGGCGGTTGGGCGCTCGGCGGCGAACCCGGCAGCTTTGCTCCCGACTGGCTGAACGCAGCCGCCTTCGCCGATCTGCAGTCGCTGCGTGCAGCCCTGCCCGGGGTCGACCTGGTCTTCGATCCCACTCTGGTGCGCGGCATGGGCTACTACACCGGTACGATCTTTGAAATCTCCCACCCCGATCTGGGCTATTCCCTGGGCGGCGGCGGCCGCTACGACGGCATGATCGGCCGTTTCCTCGGAACGGACGTGCCCGCGTGCGGGTTCTCGATCGGTTTCGAACGCATTGTGGATCTGCTCGGCGACGACGCCGCATCCGTTGACAACGCCGTCGTGCTGGTGCACGACACAGCCACCGACCCGGCACGTCTCGTTGCCCTGAAGACCACATTGGTCGCCCGCGGGCTGCGGGTGCGGCTGGAACGGCGCAGTAAGAACCTCAAGGCGCTGCTGGAGCGGGCCGCCGCCGGCGGCTACGGCCGGTTCGCCCTGGTCGGCCCCGACACGCTCGACGCCGACGCGCTGGATTTCAAACCGCTCGGTGCAACACCCGCCACGCCGGCCACGCCGCAGGCCTGAATCCGCGACCCGGCCCCGCCCTCGACACCGCCCCGGCGCGGGCACCCGACAGGGGCACTGGTTAGACTGACCGAGGATTACAGCGTGGTTTTCCGTGAACCCCCCAACACCCAGAAACAGGAGATAGTTGTGGCCCTTATTGAGGCAGTAGACGCACGTGAAATTCTCGACTCCCGAGGAAACCCTACGATCGAGGTCGAGGTCCTTCTCGACGACGGCACCGTGAGCCGTGCGGCCGTTCCGTCCGGAGCATCCACCGGTGCTTTTGAAGCGTACGAACTTCACGACAATGACACCGCCCGGTACATGGGCAAGGGCGTTCTCAAGGCCGTGGAATCGGTCACCGACGAGCTCGGTCCGGCCGTGGAAGAGATCGACGCCACCGACCAGCGCGTCGTCGACGCGGTCCTGCGCGAAACTGACGGAACCGACAACAAGGAACGCCTCGGCGCCAACGCCATCCTCGGTGTGAGCCTGGCCGTGGCGAAGGCCGCCGCCGGCTCGGCCGGCCTGCCGCTGTTCCGCTACCTCGGCGGCCCGAACGCACACACCCTGCCGGTGCCGATGATGAACATCATCAACGGTGGCTCTCACGCCGACAACGACGTGGACATTCAGGAATTCATGATCGTTCCGCTCGGCGCCGAATCCTTCAGCGAAGGACTGCGCTGGGGCGTGGAAACCTACCACGCCCTCAAGAAGCTGCTGCAGTCCAAGGGGCTGTCCACCGGCCTCGGCGACGAGGGCGGATTCGCCCCGAACCTGCCCAGCAACCGTGCGGCCCTCGACCTCATCGTGGAAGCCATCGAAATCGCCGGCTACACGCCCGGCACCGACATCGCCCTGGCTCTGGACTGCGCGGCGAGCGAATTCTACAAGGACGGCGCCTACCACTTCGAGGGCAAGAAGCTCTCCGCCGAAGAGATCGTCGCGTACTACGGTGAACTCGTCGACAGCTACCCGCTGGTCTCCATCGAGGATCCCCTGGAAGAAGACGACTGGGACGGTTACGTACTGCTCACCGAGCAGATCGGCAAGAAGGTGCAGATCGTCGGCGATGACCTCTTCGTCACCAACCCGGAACGCCTGGCCAAGGGCCTCGCCCTCGGCGCGGCGAACTCGATTCTGGTGAAGGTCAACCAGATCGGCACCCTCACCGAGACGCTGGACGCCGTCACCCTGGCCCAGCGCGCCGGCTACACCGTTGTCATCTCGCACCGCTCCGGTGAGACCGAGGACACCTTCATCGCCGACCTCGCCGTGGCCACCGACTCCGGTCAGATCAAGACCGGCGCCCCGGCCCGCAGCGAGCGCGTCGCGAAGTACAACCAGCTGCTGCGCATCGAAGAAGAGCTCGGCGAGGCCGCGGTCTACGCCGGTCGCTCCGCGTTCCCCCGCTTCACCGCGTAGACGACACCGAAGAGCGGGTCCGTTGGCGTACGTCGACGGGCCCGCCCTCCCGGGGTGATCCTCGGCACCACGCACCACGCACCACGCACCACGCACCACGCACGCCATTACCCGTTCCCCCGGAAAGGACCCGCCATGAGCCGACTGCCTCCCGACGCGTCGGCCGATGCGGGGGACACCCCCGTAGCCGGATGGCTGAGCGGCATCCGCTTCTCGGGTTTCTCGCTCATGATGATGGGCATTCTCGTGCTCGCCGTGGTGGTGCTGGCACCGAGCCTGCGCACCTACGCGGAGCAGCGCCAGGAAATCAACCGGCTCAGCGCCACGGTCGCCGAGCAGCGTGAGACCGTGGACGACCTGAAGGCCGAACGTGACCGCTGGAACGACCGCACCTTCGTCACCACCCAGGCCCGTGACCGGTTGTCTTACGTTCTGCCCGGCGACATCAGCTTTCTTGTCATCAACGACCTCCCCATTTCCCCGGCCGGCACCGCAGACGCGGCTCCGGTCAGCACCGAGATTCAAGACACCGACATCGATTGGCTGGATTCCATGTTTGCCTCCGTGATGACGGCGGGACTCGCCCCCGAGGCCTCAGCCCCCGCCTCCGTCGTTCCCGACACCACCGTTCCCGACACGACGGTGGCGCCGTGAGCCGGCCGCCGTTCGGACCCGTCACCGAGGCCGACATCGCCACCGTGAGCGCCCAGCTGGGCCGCCCCGCCCGCGACGTGGTGGGAATCCCGGCGCGTTGCGTCTGCGGCGCCCCCACCGTGGTCGCCACCGCCCCGCGGCTGAGTGACGGCACCCCGTTCCCCACGGTCTACTACCTGTGCCACCCCGGAGCCACCGCGGCGATCTCCATGCTCGAGGCGACCCAGGTCATGAACGAATACAACGACCTGCTCGCCGTCGACGCCGAGGTGCGTGCCGCCTACCAGAGCGCGCACGAGAGCTTCATCGCTGACCGGGACACCTTCGGCACCGTGCCCGAGATCGCCGGGGTGTCCTCCGGCGGCATGCCCACCCGGGTGAAATGCCTGCACGCCCTCGCCGCGCACACCCTCGCCGCCGGTCCCGGCGTCAATCCGATCGGCGATCTGGCTCTGGCCCGCGCAGCGTGGAGCCCGTCGGTGTGCGTGTGCCTCGATTACAGCGCTGTCGACGCGGCCGATTCGCCCGCCCCGTGAGTTCTCTCTGGCGGCGTGTGCGCATCGGAGTGGGCGTCACGCTCGCCGCGACGCTGCTGGGCGGGTCGGTCGTGCTCGATGCGCCCGCCGCGCGGGCCGACCAGATTCGTGACCTGCAGTACTGGCTGACCGACTACGGCTTCTCAGAGGCCTGGCAGACGACCCGCGGCGCGGGCGTCACCATCGCCGTCATCGACACTGGCGTCGACGGCAGCATTCCCGAACTGGACGGGGCCGTGATCGGTGGAACGGATGTCTCCGGCATCGGTTCCCGCAACGGCCAGACTCCCGTCAGCGATGACGGCTCCGAACACGGCACCATGGTGGCGTCGCTCGTGGCCGGCCGCGGCACCACGGAGGGAACCGGGCTGGTCGGCGTCGCCCCGGAAGCCTCCATTCTGAGCGTGTCGGTGGCCTTCGGCTCGAGTGCGGCAACGGTCAGCAACGACGACCAGATCGCCGAGGGCATCCGCTGGGCCGTCGACAACGGCGCCGACGTCATCAACATGTCGCTGACCCGCAACACCCAGGACTGGCCCGAAAGCTGGGACAGCGCCTTTCTCTACGCCTTCGACAACGACGTGGTCGTCGTCGCGGCCGCCGGCAACCGCGGCAGCGGTACCACCGAGGTGGGCGCTCCCGCCACGATCCCCGGAGTTCTCACCGTCGCCGGGGTTGACCGCGACAAAGAGGCCAGCTTCGACGCTTCCTCCCAGGGCATCACGATCGCCGTCGCCGCCCCCAGCGAGGAACTCGTCGGGGTCGTTCCCGGCGGCGGGTACGTGCAGTGGGGCGGAACCAGCGCCGCGGCGCCCCTCGTCTCTGGCCTGGTCGCCCTCGTGCGGGCGGCCTACCCAAACCTGGACGCGGCGGGGGTGATGAACCGGGTCATCGGCACGGCCGACCCGAACGGTCATTCCGTGCCCAGCCCGATCTACGGCAACGGTCTCATTGACGCTGCTGCGGCCGTGTCGGGCTCTGTGAAAACCGCCTCCGGCGCCTCGCCCGCCACCCTGCTGCAGGAGTGGATCTACCTGCACCGTCGCGCGGACACCGTCATCGAGGACAGCGCCGGGTCGAGCCAACTGACCCCGAATCCGGCTCAGGCCGACCCGGCGATGCCGGAACAGAACCTGGCGTCGGCGTGGCTGCCGACCCCGCTGACCATGAGATACATCACCCTGCCGCTCGCGGTGCTCGTGGGATTTGTTACTCTAGGTACGCTGCTCGGCATTGGAGCCACTCGGCATATCAGGCGAATTCTGCGACAATCGTAAGGATTCGCGCTTTCAGAATCATGTAGGAGGCTTTACCGTGCCCAGAATTCTCATCGTCGGTGGTGGCTACGCCGGTTTTTATACCGCGTGGAAGCTTGAGAAATGGTTGCGTCCCGACGAGGCCGACGTCACCATGGTGGATCCGCTGCCCTACATGACCTACCAGCCGTTCCTGCCGGAGGTGGCCGCCGGGTCGATCGAACCGCGCCACGCCGTTGTCGCACACCGTCGTCACCTGAAGAAGACCACCGTGCTGACGGCCAAGGTGAGCTACATCAACCACGCAGAGAAGACCGCCACGATCACACCGTCGATCGGCGAACCGTATGAGTTCGCGTACGACATCGTTGTGGTGACCGCCGGCGCCGTGTCGCGCACGTTCCCCATTCCCGGGGTCGCCGACCAGGCCATCGGGCTGAAGACCATTGAAGAAGCCGTCGCCATCCGCGACACCGTACTGCGCAACTTCGACCTCGCCGCCGCGCTACCGGCCGGCCCCGAACGTGAACGTCTGCTCACCTTCGTGGTGGTCGGTGGCGGTTTCGCCGGCATCGAGGCGTTCGCCGAGCTGCGCTCCTTCGCGACGTCGTTGCTCACCAAGTACCCCGAAATCAGCTTCGACGACACCCACTTTCACCTCATCGAAGCCATGGGCCGCATCATGCCCGAGGTGTCCCTCAAGACCAGCCTCTGGGTCATCGACAATCTCGCCTCGCGGGGCGCGCAGATCCACCTCGACACGCAGCTCAAGAGCGCCGTCGGCGGCAAGGTCGAGCTGTCCACGGGCGAAAGCTTCGAGAGCGACCTGATCGTGTGGACGGCCGGCGTCATGGCCAACCCCGCCATCGTGCGCCACACCGACCTTCCCATCGAAGAGCGTGGCCGGGTTCAGACCCGCGCCGACCTGCGCGTGGGCACCGAAGACGACATCGTGCCCGGCGCGTGGGCTGCCGGTGACGTGAGCTGCGTTCCCGACCTCAGCGGCGGCGGAGTGGGCGGCAACTGTGTGCCCAACGCCCAGCACGCCGTGCGTCAGGGCAAGCTCATGGCAAAGAACATCGTCGCAGTACTGCGCAACGAGGGCCCCAAGGAGTACAACCACAAGAACCTCGGGGCCGTCGCCGGTCTCGGTGTGGGCGTCGGCGCCTTCCAGTCCGGCAACATCGCGATCACCGGCCTTCCGGCCTGGTTCGCCCACCGCGGCTACCACGGCCTCGCGATGCCGACCTTCGAGCGCAAATCCCGCGTGTTCTGGGGCTGGGTGAACAACTTCTTCCTCGGCCGCGACATCGTCTCGCTGAGCGCCGTGCAGAACCCGCGCGCCGTCTTCGAAGAGTTCGCTTCGCGCCCCAAGCCCGCGGCGGACACCGCCGCACCGGCGGCCGCGACAACCGCCCCGAGTGCGCCTCGCGCCCCGCGCAAGGCAACCGCGGCCGCGTCCAGCGCGACCGCGAAGTAGCACCTGCTCGCACAGTGGCCCGTGGGCCCCTGTGCGAGCAGTGTTCCACTGCGCCCCCGTAGCCCAATCGGCAGAGGCAGACGACTTAAAATCGTTACAGTCTGGGTTCAAATCCCAGTGGGGGCACCACACACACTCGTGCAGCGTGCCGGGAGAGATCTGCTTCTTTCGACACGGAACAGACACGCCGCGTTCACCGCGCGTTCACTATGGCGGATTTGTATCACCCACATCAGGAGATGCCAGCAGCGCTGGTAACGACCGAAATGAGGGCGTTCCATGACCGAGAAGCCACGCTCCGCAAGTCACTCCACCGCAAGTCACCCCACCGCCCGGCAGCCGCATTCTGCTGTGCACTTCACTCCTGCAGCCGTGCAGCGCAGTGCCGGATTGGCTGAGATCCCGCATCCCGTTCTGGAATGCGCTGATGTCAGCGTTTTCTATGGCGACTTTCGTGCCGTGAGTGGAGTTGACCTGGTCTTCGGACAGAACGAGATCACCGCGTTGATCGGGCCTTCCGGGTGCGGTAAGTCGACGTTGCTGCGCGCGCTCAACCGGATGAATGACTTGGTCGACGGTGCCCGGGTCGAAGGGTCCGTCACCTTTCGGGGCGAAGACATCTACGGCAAGGATGTTGATGCCATCGAAGTGCGCAGACGCATCGGGATGGTCTTTCAAAAGCCCAACCCGTTCCCCAAATCGATCTATGACAACGTCGCTTATGGTCCGCGGGTGACCCGGATGATGGCTGACATGGATGATCTTGTGGAGGAGGCTCTCACCCGGGCGGCGCTCTGGAACGAAGTGAAGGACAAGCTCAAGCAATCTGCGTTCGGCCTGTCCGGTGGCCAGCAGCAGCGGCTGTGTATCGCGCGAACCATCGCGGTGAAGCCTGATGTGATCTTGATGGATGAGCCCTGCTCGTCGCTTGACCCGATTGCCACAACCCGGATCGAAGACCTCATGTTCGAGCTTCGGGAGGACTACACGATCGTGATCGTGACACACAATATGCAGCAGGCCGCCCGTGTCGCAGACCGCACGGCGTTCTTCACCGCCCTCGCCAGCGAGGACAACGGTGATCGCACGGGAATGCTCGTGGAGTACGGCAAGACCAGCGTGATCTTCGAGCACCCCACAGACCAGCGCACCGAAGACTACGTGTCGGGACGATTCGGCTGAGCCTCGGAATCAGCTCGCCACGTAGGCAGCGAGGTGCTCACCGGTGAGGGTGGACCGTGCTGCGACGAGTTCGGCGGGGGTCCCCTCGAACACGATGCGACCACCGTCGTGGCCCGCGCCGGGACCCAGGTCGATGATCCAATCCGCGCGTGCCATGACCGCCTGGTGGTGCTCGATCACGATGAGCGACTTGCCCTGCCCCACCAGCCGGTCGAGCAGGCCGAGCAGGTTCTCCACATCGGCGAGGTGCAGCCCCGTGGTCGGTTCATCGAGCACATAGACGCTGCCCTTCTCGGCCAACGGTGTGGCCAGCTTCAGGCGCTGCCGCTCGCCCCCCGACAGCGACGGCAACGGCTGTCCGAGACTGATGTACCCCAGTCCCACGTCGACGAGCCGCGTCAACACGGTGTGCACCGCCGGGATGCGCGCAGCCCCGGCGCCGAAGAAGTGCTCCGCCTCGGTGACAGACAGCGCCAGCACCTGACTGATGTCACGACCGCCAAGATGGTATTCCAGCACGGATGCCTCGAACCGCTTACCCTCACAGACCTCGCAGGGTGTCGACACGCTCGCCATGATGCCCAGGTCGGTGTGGATCACACCGGCGCCGTTGCAGTTCGGGCAGGCACCCTCGGAATTGAAACTGAACATGGCCGGCTTCACGCCGTTCGCCTTCGCGAATGCCTTACGGATCGGTTCCAGCATTCCGGTGTACGTGGCCGGGTTGCTGCGTCGGGAGGCGCGAAGAGCGCTCTGATCGATCGACACCACCCCGGCATCGGTCGGCATCGACGCGTGCACGAGCGAACTCTTGCCGGAACCGGCCACGCCGGTGAGAACGACGAGCACCCCAAGCGGTATGTCGACGCTCACATCGTGCAGGTTGTTAGCCGTGGCCCCGCGAATCTGCAGCGTGCCGGTGGGTGAGCGCACGGACTCCTTCAGAGCAGATCTGTCGTCGAAGTGCCGCCCGGTGAGGGTGCCGCTGCGGCGCAGCTGTGTGACCGTACCCTCGAAACAGACGGTGCCGCCGGCGGCGCCGGCACCCGGGCCGAGGTCTACCACGTGGTCGGCGATCTTGATCGTCTCAGGCTTGTGTTCCACCACGAGTACCGTGTTCCCTTTGTCCCGCAGCTGCAGCAGCAGCCGGTTCATGCGTTCGATGTCGTGCGGGTGCAGCCCGATGGTCGGCTCGTCGAAGACATAGGTGACGTCGGTCAGCGACGACCCCAGATGCCGGATCATCTTGGTGCGGTGCGCCTCACCGCCCGACAATGATCCGGCGGGCCGATTCAGCGACAGGTAGCCCAGCCCGATCTCCACGAACGCCTGCAACAGTTCTCCCAACGACGCCGACAACGGCCCCACCGACGGCGCGTCGAGCCCGGCCACCCACTCGGCGAGGTCGCTGATCTGCATGGCACAGGCATCCGCGATGCTCACCCCGGCGATCTTTGAGGAACGCGCCGCGTCGCTGAGGCGGGTGCCACCGCAGTCGGGGCAGGTCGTGAACGTGACCGCCCGATCGACGAACACGCGAATGTGCGGCTGCATGGCCTCCCTGTCCTTACTGAGAAAAGACTTCTGAACCCTGGGTACCAGCCCCTCATAGGTCATATTGATGTCGCCGACCTTCACCTTCACCGGCTCCCGGTACAGAAAATCGTGACGTTCCTTCTTCGTGTACTCGCGAATGGGTTTGTTCGCGTCCAGAAAGCCGGAGCCGGTGAATACGCGCACTCCCCACCCGTCGACAGTGAACCCGGGGATGGTCAGGGCGCCCCCGTTGAGAGACTTGGACTCGTCGAAGAGCTGGGTCAGATCGATGTCGTTGACCAGGCCCATGCCCTCGCAGCGCGGGCACATGCCGCCGGTCACCGCGAAACTGCGGCGCTCCGTCACGGTGTGGCCGCCGCGCTCCAGCGTGATCGCTCCGGCGCCGCTGACCGAGGCGACATTGAAGGAATACGCCTGCGGTGAGCCGACGTGCGGCTGCCCCAGCCGGCTGAACAGAATGCGCAGCAACGCGTTGGCGTCGGTCGCGGTGCCGACCGTGGAGCGGGAGTTCGCCCCCATGCGCTCCTGGTCGACGATGATCGCCGTGGTCAACCCGCTGAGCACGTCCACGTCGGGTCGGGCCTGCGTGGGCATGAAGCCCTGCACGAAGCTGCTGTAGGTCTCGTTGATCAGGCGCTGCGACTCGGCCGCGATGGTGCCGAACACCAGAGAGCTCTTGCCCGAGCCGGAAACGCCGGTGAATACCGTCAGTCGACGTTTGGGAATCTCGACGGACACATTCCGCAGGTTGTTCTCCCGCGCGCCCTGCACCCGGATCAGGTCGTGGCTGTCTGCCGTGCGGCGTTCGGTGCGGCGCTCAGTGCGCCGTTCGCTCGGGCTCACGGGGTCTCCATCAGTCGGTGTCGTCCGGCAGAGCAAGCCATCGACCTGGCCGTGTCAGCGTCACCGGCCTCGATCGATCACCCCGAGCATACGGCGTCTCACCCGGCTCTGCCCGTTACCCGAGACGGTCGAGGTAGCGCAGGATGATGCCCTCTCTCAGCGCCCAGGGGGACACCTCGAGTTCGTCGACCCGGAACGCCGCCATCGCTTCCTGCAGCACGATGCCCCCGGCGACGATTTGGAATGTGCGGTCGGCCGTGATTCCGGGCAGAGCCGGGCGGGCCTCAGCGGGAATACGAGCCAGACGAGGTACCCAGTTGCCCAGCTCGGTGCGGCGCAGCCGCAGCCGGTCTCC
>JAWOHA010000186.1:0-12312 GCA_046496385.1 Cryobacterium sp.
GAGCGGCTCGATCAGGGCGGCCTCGTCGAGGGGGATGTCACCGATCGGGTGCACCCAACGCTGGTCGACGACGACCTTCTCGCTCAGGCCGCCACCGCCGCCGGCGAGTCCGATGAACCCCATCTTCTCGCAGAGGTGGTAGTTGCCGGCCTTGCAGGGCGGGCACTCGTCGCAGACGAAGTACGGTTCGACAACGACGTTGTCTCCGACGCTGAGACCGTCGACGCCGTCGCCGACCTCTTCGACGGTGCCGGAGAACTCGTGGCCCATGGTGATCGGTGCGGATTCATGCGAGAGCGGATGCGGGTGGCCGGGCGCCGAGATGAAGATCGGGCCCTCGAGGTACTCGTGCAGGTCTGTACCGCAGATACCGCTCCAGGCGACGGCGATTTTCACCGTGCCGGCGCGGGTCTCCGGCTCCTCGATATTGTCAATGCGAACGTCTTTTTGGCCGTGGAAACGTGCAGCTTTCATTGCGAATCTTCTCCAGTTGTCTGTCAGTTGTCTGTCAGTGCTCTGACGCAGGCGGATAGTGGGCCGATGGCCTTATAAACGAGACTACTCCCCCCGGCGCGGGAGCCGAGGGGAGTAGGAACCGTGTGGATGGTGCGGGTGGTGCCGGCCTTTCTAGTGCTCGACGGCCTTTTCGGCGCCGTGGCCGGTGAGGGACCGAACGGCCATTTCGGCGGCCAGGTGCGGGTCTTCCCGGCGGCTGCTCGTGACCGTACCGAGCCAGCCGAGGAAGAAGCCGAGCGGGATCGAGACGATGCCCGGGTTCTGCAGCGGGAAGAGCGCGAAGTCCACGCCCTCACCGAACATGGAGGTCGGCTGGCCGGAGAACACCGGGGAGAAGATGATCAACAGTACGGCCGCACTCAGCCCGCCGTACATGCTCCACAGCGCACCGCGGGTGGAGAACTTCTTCCAGAACAGCGAGTACAGAATCGTCGGCAGGTTGGCGCTCGCCGCGACGGCGAAGGCCAGGGCCACCAGGAAGGCGATGTTCTGCCCCTGCACGCCGATGCCGCCGGCGATGGCGAGAGCGCCGATCACGATGACGGTACGACGCGCGATGATGACCTCGGAGTCGGGGCTGGCCTTGCCCTTCTTGATGACACTGGCGTAAATGTCGTGGGCGAAGGACGTGGCCGCCGTGATCGTGATTCCGGCAACCACCGCGAGGATGGTCGCGAAGGCGATCGCGGAGATGAAGCCGAGCAGGATCGGCCCGCCGAGGGCGAGCGAGAGCAGCGGCGCGGCCGAGTTGACGCCGCCGGGAGCGGCGAGGATGGTTTCGCCGCCGACGAGGGCCGCGGCGCCGAAGCCGAGCACCAGGGTGAAGACGTAGAAGCCGCCGATGAGCCAGATGGCCCAGACCACGCTCTTACGTGCTTCCTTCGCGGTGGGAACCGTGTAGAAACGCATCAGCACGTGGGGGAGACCGGCGGTGCCGAGCACCAGGGCGATGGCCAGCGAGATGAAGTCGAGCGGGTTGGCGCCGTAGGCCAGTCCCGGCGCCAGAATGGCGTCGGCCGGGCTGTGGGTGGAGTTCGCCACCGCGCTCGCGAGCAGGTTGGAGAAGTTGAACCCGTTCAGGATCATGACCCAGAGGGTCATGCCGAAGGCGCCGATGATGAGCAGGAACGCCTTGATGATCTGCACCCAGGTGGTGCCCTTCATGCCGCCGACCAGTACGTAGACGATCATGACGACACCCACGACCGTCACGACGATGCCCTGGCCGAGTTTGTCGTTGATGCCCAGCAGCAGTGACACGAGTCCGCCGGCGCCGGCCATCTGGGCCAGCAGGTAGAAGAAGCACACCGCGAGGGTGGTCGTGGCCGCGGCGACGCGTACCGGACCCTGCTGCAGGCGGAAGGAGAGCACATCGGCCATGGTGAATTTGGCGGTGTTGCGCATGAGCTCGGCGACCAGCAGCAAGGCCACCAGCCAGGCCACGAGGAACCCGATCGAGTAGAGGAACCCGTCGTAACCGTTCACGGCGATCGCCCCGACGATGCCGAGGAAGGATGCCGCCGAGAGGTAGTCCCCGGCGATGGCGAAGCCGTTCTGCTGCCCGGTGAAGGAACGCCCGCCGGTGTAGTAGTCCGCGGCGCTCTTGTTGTTGCGACCGGCCCGGATCACGACGATCATGGTCACCGCCACGAAGGCGAGGAAGATCGAGATGTTCAGGATGGGGTTGTTCTCGGCCGTGGGGTCCACGGCCTGGACGATGTAGATCATGCGAGCGCTCATGCCTGTGCCAATCCTGCATTACGGTCGGTTTCGCGCTGTTCGGCCTCGGTGGGCTTCTCCATCGCTTCGAGTTTGGTGCGCATCGCCAGGCTCAACGGGTCGAGCCGGCGGTTCGCGAAGGACACGTACCACATGGTGATGATGAACGTCGTGACGACCTGGGCGAGGCCCAGGATCAGCCCGAGGTTGACGAGGCCCCAGACCGGAATCGCCATGACCGACGGCGCGTACGCCGCGAGGAGCACGAATCCGAAGTACCACGCGAGGAAGAATCCGGTGAGCGGGAACACAAAACGACGGTGCCTGCGCTGCAGCTCGAGAAACTGAGCTGATTCCTCAATTTCGAGGTAGTCAATCTTCGGCTTTGAAGAGTTGACCGGGTGTGCGTCATTCATGGAATCTCCTGTCTTTGATTCGGGGTGATCGGGGTGGTTTGAGGGGGGTGGATCGGGTTCAGGCCCGTGGAACGGTGGTCTGCACCGCGATGGCGAGAGCCTCGAGGACCTGGGGGTCCTCGATGGTCGGCGGAACCGTGTACGGCTCTCCGTCGACAATCTGGCGAATGGTCTTTCGCAGAATCTTGCCCGACCGGGTCTTGGGGAGGCGCTCGAGAATGGTCACGTCGCGAAATGCGGCGACGGGGCCGACATGGTCGCGAACCAGGGTGACCAGTTCTCGGGCGAGGCGATCGTGGTCGATGGTGGCGCCGGCCTTGAGCGTGACGAAACCGGCCGCGCGCTGGCCCTTGAGGGCGTCATGCACACCGAGAACGGCGCATTCGGCGACGTCCGGATGCAGGGTGAGCACCTCTTCGAGGGATCCGGTCGACAAGCGGTGGCCGGCCACGTTGATCACGTCGTCGGTGCGGCCCATCACGAACAGGTAGCCGTCTTCGTCGAAGTGTCCGGAGTCGCCGGTGGCGTAGTAGCCCGGGAACGCGCTGAGATAGGCGGTTTCGAAGCGTTCCGGGCTGCCCCACACCCCGGTCAGGGCGCCGGGCGGCAGCGGCAGTCTGATGGCGATGTTGCCGTCTTTGCCGACCTTGGTGATGCGGCGGCCCTTGGAATCGAGAATGTCGATCTCGTAGCCGGGCACCGGCACGGTGGTGGAGCCCGGCTTCACGGGCAGATCGGCGATGCCGAGCGGGTTGGCCGCGATGGCCCAGCCGGTCTCGGTCTGCCACCAGTGGTCGACCACGGGGCAGTGCAGTCCGTCGTTGGCCCAGTGGAAGGTCTCCGGGTCGAGGCGTTCACCGGCCAGGAACAGGGCGTGCAGGCTGGAGACGTCATGGTTCTTCAGCTCGAGGAACTGCGGGTCGACGCGGCGGATGGCGCGGATGGCGGTGGGCGCGGTGAACAGCACTTGCACGCCGTAGTCCGCCACGACGCGCCAGAACGCGCCGGCATCGGGCGTGCCGATGGGCTTGCCCTCGTAGATGACCGTCGTGGCTCCGGCCAGGAGCGGCGCGTAAACGATGTAGGAGTGCCCGACGACCCAGCCCACATCGGATGCGGCCCAGAAGACCTCGCCGACACCCACATTGTAAATGTTGCGCATCGACCAGTTCAGGGACACGGCGTGACCGCCGTTGTCGCGGATGATGCCCTTGGGGTTGCCGGTGGTGCCCGACGTGTACAGCACGTAGAGGGGGTCTTCGGAGCGAAGCGCGACCGGGTCGGCGGGCGCTGCGGCCCGTTCTTCGGTCGCCCAGTCCAGCCACACGGTGTCGCCGGGGCCGGAGTAGTCGGCGGCGTTGCCGGGAATCGCGTTGCGCTCGTGCACGATGACGCTGTGCACCGATCCGGCGCTGAGCGTGAGCGCCTTCTGCACCAGGGGCAGGTATTCCACGATGCGTCCCGGTTCGAGCCCTCCGGAGGCGGTGACGATCACCGAGGGGCGGGCATCGTCGATGCGCACGGCCAGTTCGGTGGCGGCGAAACCGCCGAAGACCACGGAGTGCACGGCGCCGATGCGAGCGCAGGCGAGCATCGCGATGACCGCTTCGGGAATCATCGGCAGGTAGATGATGACGCGGTCGCCGACGCCCACGCCGTGGGCTCGCAGCACGCCCGCGAACGTCGCGACCCGGTCGAGCAGCTCCAGGTAGCTGAAGCTCAGGCGCGTGCCGGTCATGGCGGAGTCATAGATCAGGGCGGTCTGGCTGCCCCGGCCGGCCAGCACATGACGATCGAGCGCGTTGAAGCAGGTGTTCAGGGTGCCGCCGGGAAACCACCGGCCGGCCGGAGCCGAGGCATCGTCGGCCAGAGCGCAGTGCGGCGGAGTGATCCAGTCGATGCCGGCGGCAGCCTCCAACCAGAACTGCTCGCGAGAGTCGATGCTGCGTTGCCAAACGGACTGGTACGTGTTGCGCGGGTCGTCGGCCATGCTGAACCTCTCCATTGAAGCTTCTCTGTATACAAACAACGTGGAAAGTATTGCATAAAACCGCGGAGGGTGGAATAGACTTCATTTTGTGTATACAGAGACCGCGATGACGGGGTTAGGCACACCGCGACGCGCCAGCGAGCGGGCCTACCGGCAGCTGCGCGCTGAGATTCTCGACGGCGTGCTGGAACCCGGTGCCGCACTGCTCGAGGTGGAACAGGCCGAACGCATCGGAGTGTCGCGCACCCCACTGCGGGCGGCGGTGGCCCGACTCATCGCCGACGGCCTCGTGGCCGGCCGTGCCGGGCGGGGCTTCGAAGTCACCGAGATCTCCATCGACAGCATCGGCGAGCTCTACGAACTGCGCCAGGCCCTCGAGATTCAGGCCGTGCGCCTCGCCGCGCAGCGCGGCGACCCGGCGGTCTTCCGCGCCCTGCGGGGGCAGTTCCTGTCCGCGCCCGGGCTGCTGCTGAACGGCCCGAGCGGCATCCACCGGTACTACGAACTCATCGATGAGTTCGACTCCGCCATCGACGCGGCCGTCGACAATCCGTTCCTGGTCGCCGCCCTGCACAGCGTGCGCACGCACCTGGCCAGAATACGGCGGCTCGCCCGCAAGAACTCCGGCCGGCTGCACGCCGCTGCCCAGGAACACCTGCTCATCATCGACGCCATCATCGCGGGCGACTATTCGCTGGCCGCCCACGCCACTCACGTTCACCTCCACCAAAGCCTGTCGAGCGTCCTCGCGGCGATCGACGAGGAGACCACGGCCGACTAGGCCGCCAACCGAAGGGATCCACCGTGCAGCTTCACAACGTTCGAGTTCACCGCAGTGACGAAAACCTGGCCCGCACCGACCAGCTGGCCTGGAAGATCGCTGAGGTCGCTGCCGATGCGGTTCCGGTCTGCGAGGAGGTGACGGAGATGGTCATCAACCGCCTCATCGACAACGCGTCCGTCGCGGCGGCGTCACTGACCCGCGAGCCGGTCGTCGCTGCCCGGGCTCAGGCCACCGCGCACCCGCGCTCAAACGGCGGTGACGGCTCCACCGTCTTCGGCCTCGGCTTCGGCCGTCGGGTCTCCCCGGAGTGGGCAGCCTGGGCCAACGGTGTGGCCGTGCGGGAACTGGATTACCACGACACTTTCCTCGCCGCGGAGTACTCGCATCCCGGCGACAACATCCCCCCGATCCTGGCCGTCGCCCAGCACCTCGCGACCGCGCGGAACCTCAGTGGGGCCGATCTGATTCGCGCCATCGCGACCGGCTATGAGATTCAGATCGACCTGGTGAAATCGATCAGTCTGCACGAGCACAAGATCGACCATGTCGCCCACCTGGGGCCGTCCGCCGCCGCCGGCATCGGCACCCTGCTCGGCCTCGACGAAGAGACCATTTTTCAGGCCATCGGCCAAGCACTGCACACGACCACCGCCACCCGGCAATCCCGTAAGGGTGAAATCAGCAGCTGGAAGGCCCACGCGCCGGCCTTCGCCGGCAAGATGGCCGTCGAAGCCGTGGACCGGGCCATGCGCGGCCAGACCAGCCCCACCCCCATCTACGAGGGCGAAGACGGCGTGATCGCCTGGCTCCTCGACGGCCCCGACGCCTCCTACGAGGTGTTCCTGCCTAAGTCCGGCAGCGCCAAACGTGCCATTCTGGACAGTTACACCAAGGAGCATTCGGCGGAGTACCAGGCGCAGGCCCTCATCGACCTGGGCCGCAAACTGCACCGAGAGCACCCCGAACTGGCAGACCCCGACAAGGTGGCGGGCATCGTCATCCACACCTCGCACCACACCCACCACGTGATCGGTTCCGGCGCCAACGACCCGCAGAAATACGACCCGTCAGCGAGCCGGGAAACCCTGGACCACTCGGTGCCGTACATCTTCACCGTGGCCCTGCAAGACGGCACCTGGGACCATGTCGAGTCGTACAGCCCCAAGCGGGCCAACCGGCCCGACACCATCGCCCTGTGGAACAAGGTCACCACGCGGGAAGACGCCGAGTGGACCCGCCGCTACCACTCCATCGACCCGGCCGAGAAGGCCTTCGGGGCGCGCGTCGAGATCGATCTGACCGATGGCCGCCGTATCGTGGACGAGATCGCCGTGGCCGACGCGCATCCGCTGGGGGCCAGGCCCTTCGCCCGTGCCGAGTACATCACCAAGTTTCGCACCCTCGCCCAGGACGTGCTCGAAGAGGCCGAGATCGAACGCTTTCTCGACGTCGCCCAGAACCTGCCGAACCTCACCCCCGGCGACCTGGGCCGCCTCACCATCGTGGCCCGTCCGGGCCTGATCGGCACTGCCGCCACCTCGAACGGAATCTTCTAAATGCTGTACGCGAAGGAATCCCCGGCCGACAAACGCGCCGCCCTGCGCGCCGACCTTGCCAGCGGGCGACTGCTGCGTTTTCCCGGCGCGTTCAACCCGCTCTCCGCCAAGTTGATCCAGAACAAGGGCTTCGAGGGCGTCTACGTGTCGGGGGCGGTGCTCTCGGCCGACCTGGGCCTGCCCGATATCGGCCTGACCACGCTGACCGAGGTCGCCGGCCGCAGCGCCCAGATCGCCCGGATGACGACACTGCCCACCATCGTGGACGCCGACACCGGGTTCGGTGAGCCGATGAACGTGGCCCGCACCGTGCAGACCATCGAAGATGCCGGCCTGTCGGGTCTGCACATCGAGGACCAGGTGAACCCGAAGCGCTGCGGGCATCTCGACGGCAAACAGGTCGTGGACGAGAACACCGCCCTCAAGCGCATTCGCGCGGCCGTCGACGCCCGTCGCGACCCGAACTTTCTCGTGATGGCGCGCACCGACATTCGTGCCGTCGACGGACTCGGCGCTGCCGTGGACCGGGCGAAGAAACTCGCCGACGCCGGCGCCGACGCGATCTTTCCCGAGGCGATGGCCAGCCTGGCCGAGTTCGAGGCCATGCGTGCAGCCGTGGACGTGCCCCTGCTGGCCAATATGACCGAGTTCGGCAAGAGCGAACTGTTCACCGTCGACCAGCTGGCCGACGTGGGCATGAACATCGTGATCTTTCCGGTGTCGTTGCTGCGCCTCGCCATGGGAGCAGCGGACCGCGGGCTGGACACGATCATTTCAGAGGGCTCGCTCACGTCGATCCTGCCCGAGATGCAGCACCGAGCCGACCTGTACGACCTGCTGGACTATCCGGCGTACAGCGCGTTCGATTCCGGTATCTTCAACTTCACGATCAATCCGCACATTGCCGTGCAGGCGTAGGAGGCCCTCATGACCCATACACTCAGCCCCGATCCCGTTGCCGACCCGCCGGCCGACGCGGCAGAACCGAAGATCTTCAAGGGGCTGGCCGGTGTCGTCGTGGACACCACCACGGTCTCCAAGGTGAACCCGGAGACCAACTCGCTGCTCTACCGCGGTTACCCGGTTCAGGAACTCGCCGCGAAATGCACCTTCGAAGAGGTGGCCTACCTGCTCTGGAACGGGGAACTTCCCACCGACGCGCAGCGCGCCGCCTTCGAGCAGGAGGAGCGTGCGCTGCGCCGGCTGGACCCGTCGGTGCGCCGGGTCATCGATGAGTTGCCGCACACCGCGCACCCGATGGACGTGGTGCGCACCGCGGTGAGTGTGATCGGCGCTCAGGACCCGCATGCCGACGACGACTCGCCGGCCGCCGACCGGGCCAAGGCCATGCGCCTGCTCGCCCAGCTGCCGGCCATCGTCTCGTACGACCAGCGCCGTCGGCACGGACTCGAGCTCGTCGCCCCCCGGGAAGATCTGGGCTACTCGGCGAATTTTCTGTACATGACCTTCGGCGAGGTGCCCGAGCTGGTGGTGGTCGAGGCCTTCGACGTGTCGATGATCCTCTACGCGGAGCACTCCTTCAACGCGTCCACGTTCACCGCCCGGGTGATCACGTCGACCCTGTCCGACCTGTACTCCGCCGTGACCGGTGCGATCGGCGCGCTCAAGGGCGCCCTGCACGGTGGCGCCAACGAGGCCGTCATGCACACCTTCAGCGAGATCGGCCTCGACGCCGGTGCCGCCGACCGCGCCGAGGCCTGGCTCGACCAGGCTCTTGCCGAGAAGCGCAAGATCATGGGCTTCGGCCACCGGGTCTACAAGAGCGGTGATTCCCGGGTGCCCACCATGCGGGCCTCGCTGGTGAACCTCGTGGAGCACTACGACAGGCCGGAACTGCTCGAACTGTACGTGGCGTTGGAGGGGGCGATGACGGCGAAGAAGGCGATTCTGCCGAACCTCGACTACCCGTCCGGCCCGGCCTACCACCTGATGGGTTTTGACACCCTCACCTTCACGCCGCTGTTCGTGGCCGCCCGGGTCTCGGGTTGGACCGCGCACATCATCGAGCAGCGCGCGTCGAACTCGCTGATTCGGCCGCTGTCGCTGTACAACGGCGCCGACGAACGGCACGTGCCCTAACCGGTGCGCCTCACACCCCGCCGCGGGGTGTGAGGCGCACTGCGTACCGTGCGCGTCGACGTGCGCGATGCGAAGTGCGTGATCGACCAAGGCTGCGCGATTTAGCATGGGGACATGGCCTTTTCTCACACCCCCACCCCATTCCCCCTGTCGACGGCTGTTGCGGGGGGTGCCGCGTGAGCGTGCACCTGCTCGGCGGCGGCGCGGATGCGTCGCAGCACGCATCCGTCTACGGCCCGTTCTGGACCGAGGCCAACACCCGCGCGGCGAAGGCCGGCCGCGACGAACCCCGCATCGCCGTGATCACCGTGGGTGCGCCGGAGAACGACCGGCACGGTGACGACCTCGCCGCGGCGCTCAGCGCCGCCGGCCCCGTGCAGGCGCTGCGCAGCAGTCTGGCCCGGGGCGACCAGGCCGGCAACCTCGCGGTGGCGGATGTCGACGGCATCGTCATCGGCGGCGGCAACACGCCCGACTATCTGGCCGCGCTGCTGCCCATCGCGGGTGAGCTGCGCCGCCAGGTGTCGGCGGGAGTGCCGTATCTGGGTTTCTCCGCCGGAGCCATGATCGCGGCCGAACGCGCGCTGGTAGGCGGTTGGCAGATCGGCGGCGTCGAAGTCAGCCCCGAAGCCAGCTCGGAGGGCGTCGACGAGGTCACCGTGGAAAACGGGATCGGCCTGCTCGATGTGACCGTGGAGGTGCACGCCGCCCAGCGCGGCAACCTGTCCCGGCTGATCGCGGCGACGGAGGCCGGGTTGGTGGAAGGCGGCCTGGCCATCGACGAAAACTCCGCCCTCGTCGTGGGGGAGGGGGCCCTTGCCGTGGTCGGCACCGGCAGCGTCTGGAGGGTCAGCCAGGCTGAGGGCGGCATTCTCGTGAGCACCTTTGGCGCCTGACCGGCCCGGTTCCTCCGGTGCATCCGAGGCGCCGGCGGGGCTGGCGGAGCTGGTCTCCGCCGGGGCTGTCGACGCCGGCTGGGCTGCGGCCCTTGCCCCGGTTGCCACGCAGTGGGCCGCCGCCGAAGCGTTCGTGGCCGCGCAGCGCGCTGCGGGTGTCACCGTGCTGCCGCCGCCGGAGCGCGTGTACCGGGCCTTTCGGGACCCGTTTGCGGCGGTGCGGGTGCTCATCGTCGGGCAGGATCCGTACCCGACCCCGGGGCACGCCATCGGGTTGTCGTTCGCGGTCGACCCGCTGGTTCGGCCCGTGCCGCGCAGCCTGCGCAACATCTACACCGAACTGCAGCAGGATCTGGGCACCATGCCGCCCGAACACGGAGACCTGAGTCCCTGGAGCGAGCAGGGTGTGATGCTGCTCAACCGCGTTCTCACCGTCGCCGCCGGCGAGGCCGGATCGCACCGCAATCGGGGCTGGGAAGCGGTCACCGAGCAGGCTGTGCGGGCGCTCGTCGCCCGCACGGGGACCGGGGCCGTGCCGCTCGTGGTGATGCTCTGGGGAAAACAGGCCGAGAGCCTGCGCCCGTTGCTGCATCCGCTGGCCGACGGTGCCGTGATCGTGTCGGCGCACCCGAGCCCGCTGTCGGCCCGGCGCGGGTTCTTCGGATCACACCCGTTCAGCCGCGCGAATGCGGCCCTCGTCGCGCAGGGAGCGGCGCCGGTGGACTGGAGACTCGGCTAATCTGGACGAACAAGGCAAGGGAGTGTTCGGTGCTCGAAGAAGAATACGAAACCCGCCGCCGGTTGCCCCGGCACCTGCGGCCGGAAACGGCGCCCGAAAACCCGTTCCAGTACACGATGCGTGAGGCCGAAGCCGCCGATCTGCCCTACATCCGGGAGATCTACAACTATTACGTCGCCAACAGCACGGTGACCTTCGACGAAGATGCCATGACGCTGCCGGAATGGCGGGACAAATTCTTCTACCTGTCCCGGCTCGGCATGCCCTTCATCGTGGCGGAATCACCGAACGGTCAGATACTCGGATACGCCCTCGTGGCCCCGTGGAAGCAGAAGAAGGCTTTTCGTTTCACGGTGGAGAACTCCATCTACCTCGGCGCGGCGTCCACCGGCAAGGGCCTGGGCCGGGTGTTGATGGAGGAGCTCATCGCACGATCGAAGGCGGCCGGGCTCAAAGAGATCATCGCCGTGATCGCCGATCAGGGCGCGGATGCCTCGATCAAGCTGCACAAGGATTTCGGCTTCGAGGAGATCGGCCGCATGGGCAAGGTCGGGTTCAAGTTCGAGCGCTGGCTCGGCACGGTGCTCATGCAGAAAAGCCTCAAGTAACGTCGTCGCCCACGCCCACGCCCACGCCCACGCCCTGCGTTCGCGGAGTCCGACCGTTCTGCCGGTCAGGACTGCCGGCGGCGGCGCAGAGCCTCGAGCACCAGACGCCGCGGCAGCAGCGTCGAGGCGCGAATCATCAGGTCGTTGCGGGTGCCGATCACAGCCAACGCGGGAGTCACCGTTTTGTCCAGCGCGACGAAGCTGCCCTGGATCACCTCGTCAACGGTCAATTCACGGCGTCGGCGCACGCCCGGCTGCGGGGTGCGCCCGGCGACACGGGAGAACTCGGTCGCGACCAGTCCGGGACAGACCGCGAGCACCTTGAGGCCGGCCGGGCGGGTCTCTGACCAGAGCGCCTCGGTGAAGCTGAGCACGTAGGCCTTGCTGGCGGCGTACACCGCCAGGCGCGGCACGGCTTGAAACGCGGCGGTGCTGGCCAGGTTCACCAGAGCCGCGGTGTTCGGCGACCGGGTCGCGGTGAAGAGCAGGTCGGGCAGCAGCGCATGGGTCAGCAGGGTCAGAGCCGTGACGTTCACCGCCAGCTGGGCCGCATCACGCTCGGCATCCGCGTCATGGAACGGGCCGACGGTCGCGAAACCGGCGTTGTTGACGAGGGTGCCGATGCGCAGGTTGCGCACCCGCAGGTCGGCGACCAGCTCGGCGACGGCGCCGGGGGCGGACAGGTCGAGGGGAATCACGGTGGAGACGGTGCCGAACTTCTCGGCCAGATCCACGGCGAGAGCTTCGAGGCGGTCCTGGCGCCGGGCCACGAGCACCAGGTCGGCTCCGCGCCGGGCCAGTTCGCGGGCGTACCCGTCGCCGAGGCCGCTCGAGGCTCCGGTCACCAGGGCCACGGTCCCCATCGGGTTGAATCCTGTGCGCGCCATGGGAGTACTTTAGTCGGCGTGCGCGGGCGTGACTAGGCTCGAAGAATGGCCGAACCACATGAACTGACCGCCCTTGAACAGTGGCAGGCGCTGCAGCGCAG
>JAWOHA010000094.1:0-4014 GCA_046496385.1 Cryobacterium sp.
GCATTCCGTAGAGCCCGTTGCGGGTTCCCAGCGCCACCCTGCTGGGAACCCGCAACGGGCTCTACGGAATGCGCACCGCGCCCATCGTCGGAGGAGGCTGGATCACTCGGGCAGCGGCCGCCTGGCTCACCATCGACGAGTCCACGGCCGTCGCGCTCGCGCAGCCGACCCCGGCCAGCAGCCGCGTCGGATTCTGGGCCACCGGGATCTGCGTGTTCGTCGGCTGGAACATCATGACCCTGCTCGGGGCGCTCATCGGCGACGCGCTCGGCGACACCCGCGCTTACGGTCTGGATGCCGCGGCCGCCGCCGCGTTCGTCGGGCTGCTCTGGCCGCGATTGAAGCGCCGCCAGGCGGGAGCGGTCGCGGTGGCCGCCGCCGTGGTGGCGGCGCTCCTCACACCCGTGCTGATGCCGGGCCTTCCCGTTCTCGCGGCGGCGGCGGTAGCCGTGGTCGTGGGCGTCTTCAACTGGTTCGGGCCGCCCCGGGGCCCGGCTGCCGGGGTCGCCGATCGTGCCGAACGGATGCCCACGTGACGCTCTGGCAGATCATCATCGCCGCGTCCATCGCCGGAGTACTGGTGAAAATGCTCGGCTACCTGGTGCCGCCGACGCTGCTACGCCGGCCTACAGCGGCCCGCGTCGCCGACCTGCTCACCGTGGCCCTGCTGGCGGCTCTCATCGCCGTGCAGACCCTCGGCAGCGGCCAGCACATCGTGCTGGACGCCCGGGTTCCCGCCGTGATCGTCGCTGCCGGGCTGTATGCCCTGCGGGTGCCCTTCATCCTGGTGGTCATCGCTGCGGCCGGAGTCGCCGCGCTCATCCGGGCATTCGCCTAACGCGCAACGTCAGCCTGTCAGCCTGTCAGCCCTCGAGATCGTCGACCCCGGGCAGCCAGCTCAGCCCCGGCACACCCCAGCTGCGCTTGCGGGTGATCTTCGCCGCAACCTTGGCGTGTGCGTGTTCCAGCCGGTCGACGTACAGGGTTCCGTCGAGGTGGTCGAACTCGTGTTGAAAGATGCGGGCCAGCCAGCCGTCGGCGCGGATCTCCACAGGTTTCTGGTCGATGCCGACGGCGCGCAGAATCGCCGACTGGGACCGGAGCAGCGGAAAACGCTCACCGGGAAACGACAGGCAGCCTTCGTCGTTGCGGGGATCGTCCTCATCGGCCTCTCCGGCGGGTACCGGGGTGATCCACAGCTCCGGGTTGATCGCGACACCACGCCAGAGAACATCGTGGTCGTCTTCGAAGCTGTAGGTGAACAGGCGCAGCCCCACCCCCACCTGCGGGGCAGCGAGGCCGACCCCGGGGGCGGCGTCCATCGTGTCGTACATGTCGCTGACCAGGGCACGCAGGTCGTCATCAAACGTGACGACGGGTGCGGCGGAGCGGTGTAAGACGGGGTTGCCGGAGATTACTATTGCGCGAACAGACATTTCTCAAGAATATCGGCATGGTTGTCGATAGGGTCAACACGTGAACACCGACCTGACTGATCTGGCAGTGGAAATCACGCGAGATCCACGTCAGGTAATCGGAATTCCGTTGGCTCTGATCGGTGCGGTTTTTCTCTCTCTCGGCGCGCAGTTTCAGCACCACGGTGTGGCCAAGGTCGAGGCCAACACCATCGAGGTGACCGGGGGCCTCAACCTGCGTCAGTTGATGATGCTCCTCGCTCGGCCCTCGTGGGTGTTCGGATCCCTGATGCTCGGACTGGCGATCGTGTTCCAGCTGTCGAGTCTGGCCTTCGCTCCGCTCATCGTGGTGCAGCCGCTCGGCGCCGTGGCGCTGGTGATTACCGCGCTGCTCAACGCCCGCTTCACCCGGGTGAGGCTCGGTCGCGCGTCGATCATCGCCATCAGCATGTGTGTGGGCGGGGTGGGACTGTTCGTGACCGTTGCGGCGTTCACGGCCGTGGACCGGCCGGTCACCGATGACAAGCTCATCACCATCCTGCTGATCCTGGCCGCTGTGCTCCTGGTCTTCGCGCTGTCGTTCGGCCTCTTTCGGCGGCATTTTCAGGCGATCTTCTACATTCTGGGCGCCGGCGTGCTTTACGGGTTCGTGGCCACGCTCGCCAAAGTGATCATCAATCGCATCCAGAATGGCAACTTCGAGTGGTTGACTCTGACTTGCGTGCTCGGGCTGCTCCTGGCCGCTGCCCTCGGGGCCTACTTCGTGCAGTCCGCCTACGCCTCCGGCCCACCCGACCTGGTGATCGCGGGTTTGACCGTGGTCGACCCGCTTGTGGCGATCGGCATCGGCATTCTTGTTCTGGGGGAGGCGTCGCAGGCTCCGTCTTGGGCGGGCGTGGCCTTCATCATCGCCGGTGTCGTCGCGATCTGGGGGGTGCTGTTGCTGGCCCGGCACCACGCACAGGGGGAAATGGCTCCCCGTTCGACGTCGGTCCGGCGCGCAGCACGCTAGCGAGAAACCGCCGATAATGGGGACGCGCCGCCGTTGGGACGACGTACGGGCCGTGTCGGATTAGTATGGAGCGCCAGCCAGTCGTCAATGAACTGACGAGAATCACAGTTTGCGCTGCGCGAGGACTCCGGCACACCAACGTAGGGAACACCCCACTTGTCAGATTCGACAGACACCCCGGGCGACGCCTCTCACGGAGGCACCCCGCGCGCAGACGAGGTTATCCGGGTGCTGATCGCGGCCGACACTTTCTCGCCCGATGTCAATGGTGCCGCCCGTTTCGCCGAGCGCCTCGCCGCCGGCCTTGTGGCCCGCGGGCACCAGGTGCAGATCATGGCGCCCGCCGCGTCACGCCGGCACGGCAGCTGGATGGAAATGCATGAAGGCCAGCCCATGATGGTGCACCGTATTCACAGTTGGCGTTGGTATCCGCACGATTGGCTGCGTTTCGCCCTGCCCTGGCTGGTGCGACGCGAGAGCCGGGTCATTCTGGATTCCTTTCAGCCCGACGTCGTGCATTTTCAGTCGCACATCAATATGGGCCGGGGCGTGTCCATCGAGGCTGAAGAGCGTGGCATCCGCATGATCGGCACGAATCATTTCATGCCCGAGAACATGGTGAAGTTCTCCCTCATTCCGGTGGGTTTCCAGGACCGGGTGATCAAGGCTGCGTGGCGGGCGGCTCGGCGAACTTTCGGCCGGGCGGAAGCCGTGACAACGCCGACCCTGCGTGCGGCCCAGTTTCTGAAGAAGTACACCGGCCTCCCGCAGGTGCATGCCGTTTCGTGCGGCATCGATGCCGACAATTATTCACCGAATTTCGAGCCGCGCACCGAGAACCGCATCCTGTTCGTCGGCCGGGTCACCGGAGAGAAGCAAATCGACGTGCTGCTGCACGCCGTCGCCCGGTTGTCCCCGCGCCTCGCCGTGCGGGTCGAGATCGTGGGTGGCGGAGACCAGAAGCGCAATCTCGAACACCTCGCCGAGACCCTGGGAATCGGAAACCGCGTCACGTTCACGGGCTATGTGACGGATGCCGAGCTGCGCGCCGCCTATTCCCGCAGCACGGTCTTCGCCATGCCGTCGGTGGCTGAACTGCAGAGCATCGCTACCATGGAAGCCATGGCCTCCGGACTGCCGATCGTGGCCGCAAACGCCATGGCCCTGCCCCATCTCGTGCATGATGAGCGCAACGGATACCTCTTCGTGCCGGGTGACGCGCAGGACCTGGCCGACAAACTCACCCGGGTGCTCACAGCGACGCCCGAGCGCCTCACGGCCATGAAGCGAGAATCGCTCAAACTCATCTCGACCCACGACATCAAGCGCACCCTGAACACTTTCGAATGCCTGTATCGTGGAGAACCGGTGAGCGACATGGTCACCGACGACGCCTCGAAAAACTTCACCGACTGACGTCGGTATCGCGGGGCTCAGGGGCGGTAGCTCAGCTGGTTAGAGCAGCGGACTCATAATCCGTCGGTCCCGGGTTCAAGTCCCGGTCGCCCTACTATAAAGTCCTGGTCAGAAGGTGTATTCTCGGGCACGATTTTTAGTGTTCGAAGTTAGCTACCTACGCAGCTACCT
>JAWOHA010000136.1:0-8325 GCA_046496385.1 Cryobacterium sp.
CGCCCGAGTCGAGGCCCTCGGCGACCGCCGGGAAGAACGGCGGGAGCACCCGGCCCAACGACTCGGGCGACCTCGGCGTCGACTCCGCGGAGGTCATCGTGCAGGGCCTGAAGACGGCCTCCCCGGGCGTCGACTACGACCTGTTCCGCTTCGCGGAACGCACCCTGGTCGCCAACGCGACCGGATCGATCACCGAGGAGACCGAGGGAATGCCCGGCTCGGGGATCGCCCTCCCGGCCGATGCGATAGGCGTTCTGGTGCAGGAATGGCTGGCACGCCTCGACCCCGACGGCCTCGCGCCGAACGAGACCGTGCGGGAGGCGAAGAGCAGCATCGGCTTCGGGCCGCTGCGCGGCGGCCTGCACCGCCTGATCGGTGGTGTGACCCCCGAGATGCGGGGCGCGATCGAGCCGGTGTTCGACACGTTCATCGCCGCCCGGTCGGTGCCGACGTTCCTTCCCGTGGGGCGCGATGCCGATGATGCCCCGGTCGATGTCGACCCGCGTTCTGTCGGCGAGAAACGCGCCGCGATCATGCTGGCGATGTTCGAGAACATCGCCGCCGACCCCCGCACCCCGACCATGGCGGGGGCGGCGCCGCTGGTGATGATCCACGTGAATGTGCGCGACTTAGACAACAATCACGGTGTCGGCTGGATCGACGGGCAGGAGGCGCCGATCTCGATGCGGGCCGTGAAGCAGGCGATCTGCTCCGGCGGGTACCGGGGCGTGCTCTTCGACCAGAACGATGCGTTCGTGAAGCTGGGGAAGAAGAATCGCTGTTTCACCCCGAAGCAACGGCTGGCGATCAGCTGTCGGGACGGCGGCTGTGTGATTCCGGGGTGTGATGTTCCGGCGTATTGGACGCAGATTCACCATGTGAAGGCGTGGGCGAAGGAGCATCGCACCGAGATCGACAATGGGGTGTGTTTGTGTCGCCGGCATCATGCGGAGATTGAGTCGTCGGGGTGGCAGATTCGCATGGAGAAGGGCAGGCCGCAGGTGCGGGGGCCGGAGTGGGTCGACCCGAGCCAGGCGTGGCGGCCGGCGCAGACGCACCGGGCGAATAGGCCGGTCAGCGCGTGACCGGAGTTGGGCTGTCATCCTGCGAGGTCTCGATCCCTCGCAGGCTCGGGCCTCGACCGGCGAGGGTGCTCGACCGGCGAGGGTGCTCGACCGGCGAGGCGGTGGGCCTCGACCGGCGAGGGGGCGCGACCGGCGGTGTCGCTGATCGAGGCGGGAGTGTCGTTACCGCCGGAGCAGCTCGGGCGCTGACGCAATGGGCGTGTCGGCTGCGGCCGCGGGGCGGGACGGCCACCAGAAGGCATCGCCGGTGAGAAAGACCAAGGCGGGCACCACGACTGTGCGCACGACGAGGGTGTCGAGCAGCACCCCGATGCAGACGATCACGCCGATTTGGGTGAGGGCCACCACGGGCAACACTCCGAGCACCGCGAACACCGCGGCGATGAGAATGCCGGCGCTCGTGATCACCGCGCCGGTCGACGACAGGGCACGCACCATGCCCTCCCGGGTGCCGAAACGCTGAGCTTCCTCCCGTGCCCGGGTGGTGAGGAAGATGTTGTAGTCCACGCCGAGGGCGACCAGGAACAGGAACGCGAACAGCACTACGTTGGTGTTGAAGGCCGGAAAACCGAGCACGTTCTGAAACAGCCAGTTCGACGCGCCGAGGCTGGCGAAGAACGTGGCGAGCACGGTCGCCAGCAGCAGCACCGGTGCCAGCAGGGACCGGAGCAACAGGGCGAGAATAACGAAGACAACGGTGAGAATCATGGGGATGATCAGGTTCTGGTCGGCTTGCGCGCTCGTGCGGGTGTCGAGCGCCGTCGCATCCGTTCCCCCCACCAGCGATTCGGAGACGGCGCCCGGCGCGGCGGCGTAGGAGGCCCGCAACGCTTCGATGGTCGCGAATGTCTCGTCGCTGGCCGGTTCGGTGCTCAACGACAGATTCACCCGGGTAAGCCCGCCGGAGGCTTCAACAGGCACCGCGGATTCGACGCCGGGCGTGTCCAGGGCGATCCGAGCGGCATTCTGGGCGGCCGCGTCGGGAGTGAGCACAACGGTCTGGCTGGTCAGGCCGGCCGAAAACGACGTGTCGACGATCTGCTGCGCCACCACTGACTCGGGGTTGCCGAGCAGCTGGTCGGCCTGCGAAAGCCCGACCGCCGAGCCGATCAGGCCCAGGCTGAGCGCGCCGAGGGACAGGGTCGACACAACGACGATGGTCACCGGGCGGCGGCCCACCCCCCGGCCCAGCCGAGTCCAGAAACCGGTACGCACGGGGTCGGCGTCGGCGCGCACGCGGGGCACGAACGGCCAGAACAGACCCCGCCCGCACACCACCAGGGCGGCCGGCAGCACCACGAGTGCGAACAGCATGGCGATGCTGACGCCGATCGCGCAGGCGATGCCGAGGGCACGGTTGCCGCTCAGCGACGCGAACACCAGTGTCAGCAGGCTCAGGACCACGGTTCCGCCGCTGGCCGCGATGGCAGGTCCGGCGCTGCGCACGGCCGTGAACATGGCGAAGTGGCGGTCCTCGGTGTGCAGTAGTTCTTCCCGGTACCGGGCCACGAGCAGCAGGGCATAGTTGGTGCCGGCGCCGAAGACCAGCACCGACAGGATGCCCGAGATCGACGCGTCGAGGGCGAACCCCAGAGGCGCGGCCAGCGCCCCCACAATGACCCCGGCCAAGCCGTCGGCCAGCCCCACCACGGTGATCGGCACCAGCCACAACACAGGGCTGCGGTAGGTGACGATGAGCAGCACGGCGACCACGAGCACGGTCACCAGCAGCAGCCGAAAATCAGCCCCGGCGAACGCGTTGGTGATGTCGGCTTGAAAGCCGACCGGGCCGGTGGCATAGGCGCTGAGCCCGGCCGGCAGCCCGGTGTTCGCGGTGGTGCGGATCTCGTCGGCCGTGCCCGTGATGTCAGCCGTCGCCGCGTCGACGTTCAGCGCCACGACGCTCAGTGCGGCCCGACCGTCGTCGCTGAACGCGGCGGCGGCGGCCGGCGGCGCGATCGACTGGGTTCCGAGGTTCTCGGCCGCGATCGAGATGGCGGCCTGGTCGGCGTCGGTCAGGGCGTCGCCGTCCCGGTCCCAGACCACGATCGCGGCCGTCTGCTGCGCCGAGGGGAACTCGGCCAGCAGCGCGGTGACCTGCGCGGCCTGACTGCTTTCGGGCAGTCCGTCGGCGGGAAAGTCCTCCGCCTCGTTGGTGGGCAGAAAAGCGAACAACAGGCCGACGGCTATGACCGTGGCGACGATGACGAGCCAGGCGGAACCCCGGCCGGTGATGAAACGGTTGATCGCGATCACGCCGGGCTCCCTGTGATGATTATTTTGCTGTACTGATTGTGCTGCGGTGATGATTGTTCTGCAGTGCTGATGGTGTTCCGTGCGCCCGTGACCGGCGACTCCGGTTCCGCCGGCTTCGGGTTCATGGCAGGGCCTGTGCGCCTAGGTTTCCTAGCTAACGTGGAGGATTGCTCAGGGGTGCATGGATTACCCTATATAAATGAAAGTACCGCGCAAGTCCACAGCGGTCGCGGCGGCACCGGTTGGCGAGCACGGCATCGCATCCGACGAAACGTCGGCACCGCTGACGCATCCGCTCTCGGCAGGTTTTGGGGACCAACTGCACGAAATCGTGATGCTGTCACGAGCTTTCGACCGCCAGCTGGGCAAAGCGCTGGCCGTGAATCCCACCGATCTTGCGGCCATGGAACACTTGATGTTGACGGGCTCGCTGACTCCGAGCGAGTTGGCCCGAAGACTGGACATCTCCACGGCTGCGACGACACTGGCCGTTGATCGGCTCGTGGCGCTCGGTCATGTGGAGCGTCGCCCGCACGCGCATGACCGGCGCAAAGTCGACGTCGTGCCCGTTCCCGCGTCTGTGGAGAAGGCCTTCGATGAGTTGTTGCCCGTCATCGGCGGCGTCGCCGCGATGCAGGCGGCCATGTCGCTCGCCGATCGCGTGGTCGTGCAGAACTTTCTCGACGGTGTGATCGCGGTCTACCACCGGGCCATCGATCCGGTCGTCTCGCCGTCGATGGCGGTCGAACAGCACTGGTCCCGATGAACACGGCGTGACCTTATTCTGATTTGATCAAAACAACGCGTAGTGTTGAGTCATGACCACCGAGGAAACCGTGATGACCGGGGCGACTGAATCGCTCGCTGACAGCATCCGAGCCGCAGGACTCAAGGTCACCGCCCCGCGGCTCGCCGTGATGCGGGCACTGACCGATACGCCCCACGCGAGCGCGGAGAGGGTCTTCAGCGCCGTGCGTCTGGACTTGCCGAGCACCTCCCTGCAGGCCGTCTACGGCGTGCTGACCGCGTTCGTGTCCTCCGGGCTCGTGCGCAAGGTCGAACCGGCCGGATCGGCCGCACTGTTCGAACGCCGGGTGGGGGACAACCACCATCATCTGGTCTGCACCGCGTGCAGCACCGTATTGGATGTGGATTGCGCCGTCGGGTCCGCTCCCTGCCTGGTGCCCGCCGACACCGGCGGTTTCATCGTGCATGCCGCCGAGGTCACCTACTGGGGCATCTGCGCCGACTGCCGGAGGGCGTCGGCACCGAACCGCGTCTAGGCCGCCTTCGCCGAGACCGTCGGGGGCTACCTGAGGTAGCCGCCGTTCTGCAGGCCGGCCTGAATCTCGTACCGGTTCTGCAGCGGGTTCCGCCCCGCGATGAAATACAGCAACGGAAAGATCATGCCGTAACGCTGCCATTGGCGTTTGTGCACGGCCTCGTGTTCGAGCACGGCGTCGCTCACGTTCTGCTTGGTGAGGTAGCACCCGCCCACACAGGAGCCGCCGCGGCCGAAGGCCCAGGCCGGCATGCCCCGGAAGACGATCAGCCCGCCGCGCCGCTCGACCCGGCCGGTGCTCCAGATGCACCCCCACAGAACGCCGACGGCGGTGGCATAGAGGTACCCGGCGCGGCTGAACGGGGAATCGAAGAGAAAACGGCGCACCGTCTGGTCACCCTTCCCCGGCGAGGCTGCCGGGCCGGCCGTACTGCTCCAGCAGGCGCAGCCACACCTCGCTGACGGTCGGGTAGCTCGGCACCGCATGCCAGAGCCGTTGGACAGGCACCTCACCCACCACCGCGATCGTGGCGGAATGCAGCAGCTCACCGACATCCTGACCTACGAAGGTGACCCCGAGCAGAACCTCGCGGTCAAGGTCCACGACCGCGCGGGCCTTGCCGACATAACCGTCCGCGAGCAGGGCGGTACCGGCCACGGCGGCGAGATCGTGGTCGAGGATGCGCACCCGGTACCCGGCCTTGATGGCTTCGGCGGCGGTCAGCCCGACCGAGGCCACCTCCGGGTCGGTGAAGGTCACCTGCGGCACCGCGCTGTGGTCTGCGGTGGCGACGTGGGTTCCCCACGGGGCGTCATCCACCGCGGCACCGGCCGCGCGAGCCACGATCACATCGCCGGCCGCACGCGCCTGATACTTGCCCTGGTGGGTGAGCAGGGCCCGGCGGTTGACGTCGCCGACGGCGTAGAGCCATCCGTCGTCGAGCATCGCGGACTCGCCGACCACGCGCAGGGTGTCGTCGACGGTGAGCCAGTCACCGGCGTTCAAGCCGACGGTGGGCAGGCCGTGGTCATCGGTGCGGGGCGAGCGGCCGGTGGCGACGAGCACCTGCGCCGCGGTCACGGTGTCACCGGTCGAGAGGGTCAGCGAGACGTCGCCGGTGCTGCCGCGGGTTGCGCCGGTCGGGGACGTCTCCAGCAGTACGGTGACGCCGTCCGCGCGCAGCGCCGTGGCGATCATGTCGCCGGCGAAGGGTTCCAGCCCGCCGAGCAGCCCGCTGCGGGCGATCACGGTAACCCGGCAGCCGAACGAGGCGTAGGCGGTGGCCATTTCAACGGCCACCGTGCCGCCGCCGATGATGCAGAGGCTGTCGGGGATCACGGAGGCGGAGGTCGCTTCCCGGCTGGTCCACGGCTGAACGTCGGCGAGGCCGGGAATATCGGGCAGCAGCGCCGAGGATCCGGTGCACATCACCACGGCATGGGTGGCGGTGAGTCGCGTCAGGGTGCCGTCTGCGGCGGTGACCGTGACCTCGCGCAGACCGGTGAGACGGGCATGGCCGCGCAGCAGGTCGATGCCGGCCGACTCCAGCCAGGACACCTGGCCGGCATCACTCCAGTGGCTGGTGAACGCGCTGCGCCGCGCGAGGACGGCGGCCACGTCGACGCTCCCCGTGAGGGCCTCCGCGGCCCCGGGCACGCGGCGTGCGGCAGCCAGGGCTGCGCCGCTGCGCAGCAGGGCTTTGGAGGGCATGCAGGCCCAGTAGGAGCATTCCCCTCCCACGAGTTCGCTCTCGATGATCAGGGTGCGCAGGCCGCCCTGCACGGTGCGGTCGGCGACGTTCTCACCCACGGCGCCGGCGCCGATCACAATGACGTCATAGCTGTCTTGGGTCATGAAGTCTCCAGTGTTTGAGTCTCGGTGTCACCGTGCAGACTAACCCTGCAGCGCCGCGAAAAGCTGGGTGCTCGGGGCCGCCGGGGGAAACCGGCCGGGTCGGTTGAATCCAGCCGGGCTCATTCGCCGATGAACTGCGCGGGGGTGCGGGTGAGAAAAGCTTCCATGCCGATGCGGGCATCCGTGGTCGCGGCCAGGCGGGCCAGCTCGCCCTGCAGCAGTGCGGCCGCGGCCTCGTCACCGTCGCGCACGGCCGTTCGGGCGTTGGCGAGCGTGGCCTGCACTGCGAGGGGCGCCTGCGCCGCAACGGTCTGGGCGATGACGAGCGCCCGCTCCAGCTGGGTGCCGTCCGGCACGACTTCCTGCACCAGGCCCAATCGGTAGGCCTCGGCTGCGTCGAAACGCTCCCCGGTGAGCATCCACCGCATCGCGTTGCCCCAGCCCACGGCCCGGGGGAACCGCAGCGTGGCGCCGCCGAAGGGCAGAATACCCCGGGACACCTCGATCTGACCGAACGAGGTGGATTCGGCCGCCACGACGATATCGCTTGCGAGCATGAGTTCGATGCCGAGAGTGAGGCAGGTGCCCTGCACCGCGATCACGACCGGGGTGCGCAACGTCATCCCATCGACCTGCCAGGGGTTGACACCGCCCGGCGGCACCATATCGAGGCCGTTCCGGCCCAGCCGCGGCCCCACGTCGGCGAGATCCAGTCCGCCGGTGAAATGGTCTCCGACGGCGTGCACGAGTCCGACCCGCAGCTCGGGATCGGATTCCAGCTCGCCGTAGGCGAGGGAGAGCTGCTGCAGCATGGCCAGATCGGCCGCATTGCGCTTGTCGGGACGGTTCAGCCCGATGAGCAGCACGTGGCCACGGCGCTCGGTGATGACCCGGGGCGGCACCGGTGCACCCGACCGCTCGTCGATGCTCTGCGCGACGCCGCTCATCGGGTCAGCGCCCCGATGATGCGCAAGAGACTGGGCATGTCGTCGTTGGCAGCCTCGACGGTGGCGGGTGCAAAACCGGCGATGGTGGCTCCGGCCAGTTCGAATTCGCCGCGCAGCGCGGTGATCAGCCCGGTCAGGTCTTCGATGCTGAGCCCGAACGGCACCAGCTCGGCCAGTCCGGCGAGGGCTGCCGGGTCAAGAACGTCCAAGCCGATGTGGAGATATACCTGGCTGGCGCCCGTCGCACGCACTGCGGCGAGCAGTCCCTCGGGCTGGGCGGAACCGTCAGCGGCCAGCTCATCGACGGCCAACTCGGTGATCGCGCTGGACGCGATCAGGTCGTCTTCGGCCGGGTCCGAGTCCCGGGTGCCGGCGAGCACGATGTGGCTCAAAGGCACGCTGCTGTCGGGGCTGAGCAGCAGTTCGGGGCGCCCCTCGCCGGTGATGGCCCGCAGCACCATGCCGCAGAACCCTCCGGACGGGCTGGTCTCGGCCAGGTGCAGGCGCGGATGGGCATCGAACCAGACCAGTGCGATGTTCTGCGGATGCCGCCGGGCCGCATGCTCGACCGCGGCCAGCGACACCCCGCAGTCGCCACCGACGGTGAGCGCCCAGTCCGTGGTGATGCGCAGCAGCGCGGCCTGACGCTCCCGAACCATGAGAATCGTGGACAGGCGGTGAATCCCGGTGTCCATGGCGTCGCCGGCCTCTACGGGCACATCGACGAGTTCGGTGGCCGAGGCGGGCAGATCACCGCGAATCGCCTCCGCTCCATCGACGAGTCGCATTGCGCGCGGGGAAACCGAGCCTTGCCATTGGGGAACGACGATGAATGTGGGAGCCATGATTCAGTATGCTCCTTCCCGGCTGCGTGAAACAGCTGATCTGACGCTGATTTAG
>JAWOHA010000200.1:0-12095 GCA_046496385.1 Cryobacterium sp.
GGCCCGAGGATGTCGTAGGCGTAGACCTGCTCCGAGCCGAGCGAGCCGGCCACCACCTCGCCCATGCCGATCCCGATCCCGCAGGACCAGCCGTCGGTCGCCTCGGCGAGCAGCTCGACCATCCGCAGGGCGGCCAGGCAGGCGCATTCCACGTGGTTGGGCAGATCGTAGGGGACGTTCCAGCAGGACAGAATGCCGTCACCCATGTAGCGGATGATCACCCCGTCGTGATCGAAAACGCACTGGGTCATGGCGGTCAGGACGCGCTTCAGCTCGCCCTGGTACTCCAGGATGCGCCGCACGTTGCCCTCGGTGAGCAGTCCACGCCGTTGATGCGGGGGGTGCGGCCGCTCTGCAGGGCGTCGAACACCAGCGGAAACAGGTTGTGCGGGCTGGTGTCGCGCAGTTCGGGCGTTCCCGAGCCGACCACGTTGAAGTAGCGCAGCGCGGTGTGCTGCAGGCCGGTCGCCACGCCCATGTCGCGCAGCAGCCATTCGCCGATCAGCTTGGACTCGCCGTAGGGCGATTCCGGGTTGCGTGGCGTGGCCTCGGTGACCAGGTCGGTGCGCGGCGTGCCGTACACGGCGGCACTGGAGGAGAACACGATACGGCCGACCTGCGCGGCGTGCATGGCCGCGAGCAGCGTGACCGTGGCCGTGACGTTCTGTTCGTAGGTGTGCAGCGGGCGCTGCACAGACACGCCGGCGTACTTGAACCCGGCGACGTGCACGACGCCGCTGATCGGGTAGCGGTCGAAGGTGTCGGCCAGCAGCGCGGCATCAAGAACGCTGCCCGCCACGAAGGGAACCGAGTCGGGCAGAAAGTCGCGGTGCCCGCTCGAGAGGTCATCGATGACGACCACGTCGATCCCCTCGGCCAGAAACGCCCGTACCACGTGCGAGCCGATGTACCCTGCTCCGCCGGTCACAAGCCACGTCATCGTTACCCCCTGCCCGGGCCGCCCGCTGCGACCCGGGCATCATCCTATCCGGCGGTGCCAAACCCCTCCCTCCGGTCGAGGCGCTCCGCCGGTCGAGGCTCGAGGAACGCCCCTCCGCCGGTCGAGGCGCGAGGAACGAGCGATCGAGACCCCGCACGACGATCTTCAAACTCCTGGCAGGTGCGAAGATCCGCTCACGCGGTCTCGATCCTCGCCAGCTCGGCCTCGACCAGCGGTTCCGCCGGTCGAGGCGCTCTTCAGACCTCAGCTGACCGTGAGGACCGGCTTAGGTGGTCTCGACCGCGGAGCCGGTGGTGGCCAGAAAGGCCTCCCCCGCCCCGGCAAAGGTGAGCGTGCCTTCGTCGGGCGTCACGTACACGCTCTGGCCGCGGCTGATCCGAACGGATTCCCCGGCGCCGGCCAGCAGAAACCCGCCAGCGGTGCAGAGCACGATCGCGGGGCCGCACAGGGTCACCTGACGCATCGGCACGGCGGAGCCGGCACCGGGCGCCGCAGCCGGCACGTCGACGTGCACAAGTTCGAATTCGCTCACCCCGGGCCGGAACACGGCGACTCCGGAGCCAGGCGAGTCGGTGTCGACCGGTTCGGGGGTCAGCAGCGGCACCTCGCCGGGTGTGAAATCCAGCACGGTGAGCAGCTCGTCGATGTCGATGTGCTTCGGGGTCAGCCCGCCGCGCAGCACATTGTCCGACGCGGCCATCAGCTCCACGCCCAGCCCGCTGAGATAGGCGTGGATGTTGCCTGCGGGCAGGTAGAGCGCCTGGCCGCGGGTGAGCGACACGTGGTTGGTCAGCAGCGCGATGACGATGCCCGGGTCCCCCGGGTAGGCGGCAGCCAGCATCTGCACGGTGGCCAGGTCGGTGGCGTAGGAGATGATCGCCCCGCCCTCGGCCAGAAACACGGCGTGCTCGGCGAGTGCGACGACCCGTTCCACCAGCCAGCGCACCTCCCCGGAATCACCGCCACGGCCGTCGCGCAACAGCCAGTCCACGGTGTCGCGCAGCGGGTCGGCCCCGGTGAGGTGGCGCTCGAGCAGGTCGAGGGCGCCGGGCTGAGGGTTGTCGCTGGCCACGTCGAGGGCGCGCAACTCGTCGATGATGCGGTGGATCTGCGGCAGGGTGCGAAACCCGCAGAGCACCTCGAAGCGGTCGCTGAGCGCGAAGATCAGTTCCGGCTTATGAAACGGGTCGCGGTAGTTGCGGTCCGCGGCGGTGATGGGCACGCCGGCGGCGTTTTCGGAGGCGAAGCCGATGCGGGCCCGGTCGGTGCTGGGATGCGCCTGCAGCGACAGCGGCGAACCGGCCGCGAGCACCTTGAACAGGAACGGCAACCGTGGGGCGGCGCCCTCGGCGCCACCCTCCGCCGCGAGCGCCGGGCCGAGCGCCGTCTGCGGGTCGGCGGCGATCCACTCCGCCAGGGTGGCGGCGCCGTTCACCCGGTCGGGGTCGATGATGCGGGCCGGCGAGCCGGCGTGGGCTCCGAGCCAGAGCTCGGCCTCGGGGCCGCCGGAAGGGGTGCGCCCGAGCAGGGCGGCGATGGCCGTTGGTGATCCCCAGGCGTAGTCCCTGGCCGTATTGGTGATGCCTACAAACATGTTCGGCTCCCGCCCCACTCGATTTAGACCAAACTACCAACCGACTTCGACCTCTCCGGCCCGAATCCTATGCTGACCAGCACCTACCCACGTCGTCACGACGTTCCGCCAGCGAACGGCGCGCCCCGCCGTCCGCACGTTGCAATGGAGCACAGATGAACCCCGAGGCACTGACATTCGAGGCACCGATCACCGAGGCACCGTCATTCGAGGCCCTGCCCGGCGATTTCTTCGGCTACGAGAACCAGCTCAGCGATGCCGAGAAGGCGGTGCTGGTGAAGCTGCGGGCCTACCTCGAAGCCGAGGTGCGCCCCATCGTGAACGACTACTGGGATCGGGGCGAGTTTCCGGCTCACGTGGTCAAGCCTCTCGCCGAACTGGGCATGTATTCCTTCGGCTGGGAGGAGACCCGACCGTTTGAGAACTCGGCCGTGTTCCGCGGGTTCGTGGCGCTCGAGATCGCCCGGGTCGACGCATCCGTCGCCACGTTCGTGGGCGTGCAGAACGGGCTCGTGGCCGGCACCATCTCGGCGTGCGGTTCCGCCGAGCAGCGCGCCGAATGGCTGCCGAAGATCGCGGCCGGCGAGGTGCTCGGCGCGTTCGGCCTCACCGAGCCGCTCTCGGGTTCAGATGCCGCGCAGGGCCTGCGCACGACGGCCACCCGGGAGGGCGACACCTGGGTTCTCAACGGCGCCAAGCGCTGGATCGGCAATGCCACCTTCTCGGACCTGACCATCATCTGGGCCAAGGACACCGCCGACAACCAGGTCAAGGGGTTTCTGGTGACCACCGACAGCCCCGGGTACACGGCCACCAAGATCGAGGGGAAGATCAGCCTGCGCGCCGTGCAGAACGCCGACATCGTGCTCGAGAACGTGCGGGTGCCCGAGAGCATGCGGTTGCAGAACGCGAACTCGTTCAAGGACACCGCGCGGGTGCTGCGCTTCACCCGGGCCGAAGTGTCGTGGGCCGCCGTGGGCAACGCGATGGGTGCCTACGACGCCGCCGTGGCGTACTCCCGGTCGCGGGAACAGTTCGGCACGGTGATCGGAGGGCACCAACTCGTGCAGGACCTGCTCGTGAAAAGCCTGGGCAACATCACCGCGAGCCTGGGCATGGTGGTGCAGGTCTCCCAGATGCTCGACGACGGCACCCAGCGCGACGAGCACTCCGCCCTTGCCAAGACGTACACCACCAGTCGCATGCGCGAGAGCGTGGCCTGGTGCCGGGAGCTGCTCGGCGGCAACGGCATCGTGCTGGACTACAACGTGGCCCGACACTTCGCCGACGCCGAGGCGATGTACTCCTACGAGGGCACCCGGGAGATGAACACCCTCATCGTGGGGCGCACCATCACCGGCCAGGCCGCTTTTCTCTGAGCGGGGCCGACCGGCGGGCACCGGGTGGCGGATGCGCGGTCCGCGGGCTCAGGGTAAGTTCGCCCTATGCAGACTTCCGCCGTTGACCCCGACGCCCTCGTTGTGGGGTCGGGTCCCAACGGTCTGGCCGCGGCGGTCACCCTGGCCCGGGCCGGACTGCGCGTGCGGGTGTACGAGCAGGCCGACCGTATCGGCGGGGGCGCCGCGACCGCCCAGCTCACCCTTCCGGGCTTTCACCATGATGTCGGCTCGGCCGTGCACCCCATGGCGGTGGCGTCGGAGTTCTTTCGCCGGTTCGGGCTGACCGAGCGTATCGGGCTGGTCGTTCCGGAGCTGTCGTACGCGCATCCGCTGCCCGGAGGCGGCGCCGCCCTGGCGTGGAAAGACCTCGACCGTACCGCCGACGACCTGGGACGCGACGGGCCCGCCTGGCGGCGGTTGTTCGGCCCGCTCGTGCGGCAGGCGGCCGAGGTGGCCGAGTTCACCGGCAATCAGCTGCTGCGCGTGCCGCGGCATCCGCTCACCCTGGCCCGGTTCGGCCTGGGAACTCTGGAGCAGGGTTCCGGGCTGTGGAACCTGCGCTTTCAGGGTGTGGCCGCCCCGGCGCTGCTCACCGGCGTGATCGCGCATTCGATTCGCCCGCTGCCGAGCCTCGCGACGGCGGGCGCCGGCCTGACCCTGGCCGTGCACGCGCACGCCGGCGGCTGGCCCATTCCGGTGGGCGGCAGCGGGGCCATCGTGCAGGCCCTCGCCGACGATCTGATCGCCCACGGCGGCGAAATCGTGCTGAACACCACGGTCACAAGCCTCGCCGAACTCCCCCCGGCGCCGATCGTGATGCTCGATCTCACCCCGAAGGCGCTGCTGCGGCTGGCCGGCGGCACCCTGCCGCCCCGGTACGCCCGCCGGCTGGCCGCGTTCCGGTACGGCAACGGCGCCGCGAAAGTGGACTACGCCCTGTCGGAGCCGGTGCCGTTCACCAACCCGGCACTGCGGCAGGCGGCGACACTGCACCTCGGCGGCACCCGGGCCGACCTGGTGCGCTCCGAAGGCGCGGTCGCCCGTGGGCACCATGCCGAGAACCCCTACGTCTTGGTGTCGCAGCCGAGCCTCTACGACCCGAGCCGCGCGCCCGCCGGGCAGCACACCCTGTGGGCGTACACGCACGTTCCGAACGGTTCCACGCAGGATCAGACCGAGGCCGTGACCGCGCAGATCGAACGTCTCGCGCCCGGATTCCGCGACACCATCCTGGCCTCGACGAGCGCCAGCGCGGCCGAGCTCAGCATCCAGAACCCGAACCTGGTCGGAGGAGACCTCGCGGCCGGCGAGATCACCCTGGGGCAGCTGCTGCGCCGGCCGGTGCTCTCCACAGAGCCGTGGCGCACCCCGCTGCCGGGCGTGTACCTGTGCTCGTCGTCGACGCCGCCCGGCCCGGGGGTGCACGGCATGCCCGGGTTTCGTGCCGCGCTCAGCGCACTGCGCGGCGTGCACGGCATCGACGACGTGCCCGACCTCTCCCCCGGCGGTTAGAACCCCGCCGCTCACCCCATCCGCCAGCCCTTCGACCCCCGGAGCTCACCATGGCCGTCAACCACCAGTTTTTCAGCTGCTCGCCCGAGCGGGTGTTCGAGGTTCTCGCCGACGGCTGGCTCTACCCCGGCTGGGTGGTGGGCGCCAGCCGCATGCGCAGCGTCGACACGGCGTGGCCGACGCCCGGCAGCGGCCTCCATCATTCCGTGGGGGTCTGGCCGGCGCTGATCAACGACAGCACCTCGGTGCTGGAGTGGGATGCGCCGCGGCACGCCCTGTTCAAGGCACGCGGCTGGCCGCTCGGCGAGGCGCACGTGGCCATCGACGTGCGCGAGCGTGAGGGCGGCCGCGGCTGCCTCGTGCGCATCACCGAAGACGCCGTCGCCGGCCCGGCACGGCTGGTGCCGCCCCTGATCGCCAACGCGATGCTGCAGGCACGCAACGCTGAGACCCTGCGTCGCCTCGCCTACCTCGCCGAGGGCGGCGCCGACTAGCCGCCACCCCGCCCCGCACACCGGCCCACCCGATCTCGATCGCACGTTCCTCGCGCCTCGATCAGCGGGAAGGTCGCGCCATCCCGCCGGTCGAGGCCCGAGCCTGCGAGGGATCGAGACCCCGCAACCCGATCTCAAGAGCCGGCCCACCCGATCTCGATCGCTCGATCGGCGCGGCGGCCCGGCCCGCTAACCTAGTGAGCATGCCCGATACCCTCCAGCGCATGCCCGCCGTGCAGAGTCGCTTCGTCGTGCGCATGTTCTCCACCCTTGTTCTCTTCAGCGTTCTCGCCGGGCAGTTCTGGCGCAGCGTGGGCGGCTGGTGGGGATTCGGCTTCATCGCCCTGCTCGTGGTGCTGGGCAGCATCGTGCTGCTCGTCACCCAGAAGCCGGCGCTGAACTGGCCGCGCTTCCCGAAGACGCTCGCCGCGTTCATGCTGCTCGTGACCCTGTCGGTGGCGTGGTCGTTCTACCCGGGCGCCACCGCCCTCGGCCTCACGCTGCAGTGGATCACGACCCTCTCCGCCCTGT
This sequence comes from Cryobacterium sp., assembly GCA_046496385.1. Lineage (GTDB taxonomy): Bacteria > Actinomycetota > Actinomycetes > Actinomycetales > Microbacteriaceae > Cryobacterium. Next base: position 6,493 of record JAWOHA010000200.1, read on the forward strand.
CCCTCGCGCTCGTTCTCAGCTGGGCCGAGCTGCTGCGCTGCCTGTCGGCGGCGCTGCGCTGGGTTCTGGCCCTGTCGCTGCTATTCGAATTCATCGTCGCGGCCTTCATTCGCACGCCTGTACTCCCGTTTTTCGTCGACTACGGCGACGACGAGATTCCGCAGGCGTTCTACTGGTCGCGGGCGCTGTTGTTTGCGGGCGGCCCGATCGAGGGCATCGTCGCCAACCGCAACCTGCTCGGTTTCGTGGCGCTGATCGCCGTGATCGTGTTTGCCGTGCAGTTGGCCGCGAAGACGGTGAAACGCGGCTGGGGCGTCGCCTGGCTCGTCACGGCCGCGGTCGTGCTCCTGCTCACCCGCTCCGCCACGGTCACCCTGTCGGCCGTGGCCGTACTGGTCGTTCTGCTGTTCGCGCAGTGGGCCCGGCGAGCGCACCCGCAGGGGCGCCGACCGATCTACCTGACGGCCGCGGCGTGCGTTCTGGCCGGGGTCACGGCGCTGCTGCTGCTCAGCCCGCTGCTGTTGCGCCTGCTCGGCCGCAGCGACGATCTCACCGGCCGGTTCGACATCTGGCGCAGCGTCACCGATCTGGCCCTGCAGCGGCCCGTGTTCGGCTGGGGGTGGGTGAGCTACTGGGTGCCGTGGGTGGAACCGTTCCAGGGCCTCGCCGAGCGCAAGGGCGTCGTCTACCTGCAGGCGCACAACGCCTGGCTCGATGTGTGGCTGCAACTGGGCATTGTGGGAGTGGCGCTTCTGGCCATGCTGGTGCTGTCCACGCTTTGGCGGTCGTGGTTTCTGGCGGTGGACCGCCCCCGGTTCGGTATCGACGACACCGAGACGTTTGCGGCATCCGCCCTGCTCCCGCTGCTGCTGCTGACGGCGCTGATCGCGCAGAGCCTGGCTGAGAGCCGCTTGCTGATCGAGTACGGCTGGGTGCTGCTGATCCTGCTGGCCGTTATGACCAAACGGCATCAGGGTGCCCCGACACGAATGCCCTGAGCATCGAGGTAGCTTAGAAAGCGCATGGATTCCCGCCCGATCACCCCCGAACCATCAGAGCCGGACCCCTCCGGCTCCGGTTCGGCGACCCCACGGGCCAATGTGGTGCCCGAGGCGCTCACCCGCCTGTTCGCGTCACCGCGGTTCACGGCGGCACTGACCCTGGTCATCGTCACCTTCGCCTTCTCGACACACCTGCTGCGCAGCACCATGGGCTGGCCCGGGCTGCTCGGAATCCTGGCGGGCCTGGTGGCGCTCGCGAGCCTGTCGCTGTGGGCGCGTCGCGACACCCTGGAGTGGCACGGGCTGCTGCCCATCACGATTCTGGTGTTCGTGGGCTGGACCGCGCTGTCATTGGTGTGGAGTGAGTACACCGCGGCCACCCTGCGCGGGGTGAGCTACCAGATTGCGTTCGGTTTTCTGGCGATCTATGTGGCGCTGGTGCGCGATGCCATTCAGATCGTGCGGGCCTTCGGCGATGCCTTGCGGGTGCTGCTGGCCTCCTCGATCGCGCTCGAAGTGCTGTCGCTGCTCATCGACCTGCCCATCGTGTTTCTCGGCATTCAGGGCAACATCGGCTATCTCGGCCCCATCGAGGGCCTGTTCGGCTCCCGCAACGCGCTGGGCCTGGTGGCGCTGGTGGGCCTGATCACCTTCGTCGTGGAATTCATGTCCCGTTCGGTGCCGCGCGGCACCGGCATCGGCTCGATCTGGCTGGCCGGCATCTGCCTGCTGCTGGCCCGCTCCCCCGTCATCTTCGTCGCGACGGTGTGCGTGGCGGTTGCGGCCCTGGCGCTTATCGCCCTGCGGCGTCGGGCACCCGAGAGTCGATGGGTTCTACAGCTCGGCCTGGTCGTGACGGTTGTGGTCACCGCGCTGTCACTCTGGATCGGGCGGGAGCGCCTCTTCGAGATACTCAACGCCGGGGCGGACATGCAGGTGCGCTTGTCAGTGTGGCTGGAGATGGTGCGCCTGATTCCCCTGCACTTGCTGGAAGGCTGGGGCTGGGCCGGGATCTGGCCCGATGCCGCGCCCTACGGCTGGCTGGAATTCACCACCGGGCGGTCCTACAGCTCCGGCCTCAACGCCTACATCGACGTCTTCTTCCAACTGGGGTTGGTGGGCGTTGCATCGTTCCTGGCCTTGGTGCTGCTGGCGTTTGTGCGATCGTGGATCCTCGCCTCCAACAAGCGGTCCCTGGTCTACGTCTGGCCGGCCCTGATTCTCGTGGCGCTGCTCGTGACGGCGCTGGCCGAAAGCAGCGTGCTCGTCGAATTCGGCTGGCTGATGCTCGTGATCTGCGCCGTGAAGGCCGCTCAGGGGTTGAGCTGGCGCAGCGCGCTGGCCCGAAAACCCGACCGGGCCTGAGCCGGAGTCACGGCGCCGATGGCTCCCCTGCTTGGAAGATCGCCCACTCGCTCGCCGCCTCAAGCAGGAGTTGAACTCTCACGGAACTGGGCTCTGTCGCTCTGTCGCTCTGTCGCTCGAAGCGTCGGCATCCGGGTCGGCCAGGCAGGGAAACACCTCCGAGCTGACTCACGAAGCACCCCCGCGGCGTGGCCGACGGCGGGTCGCCCCTCAGATCGGGGGTCACGAGGCCCCCCGTGATCGCATTCGCACCCCGGTCGGCGGGTAGCAGATCCTCACAGGACAGGCCAACACGCAGGCGGTTGCCCTCCCGCCGAGCCGAGCCTGTCGGCCTCGACCTTCCGAAGCAGCTGTGCCCGGCGTGCCCGGCGTGCCCGGCGTGCTCACTCTAGGTCACACCCGAAATCAGACGGGCTGGATCAGGTCTCTCAGAACGTCTTGGGCGCCCAAGCCGAAGTGACGATAGCCACCGCGGCGCCACATCCGCACGACGGGGAGTATTCTGCGCACACGTGACTCGGGCAGGGCACTGCGCATGTCTTCGTGTCGAAGTTTCGACGCGAACTTGCTCAGCACGACCGGGTCAGGACGCGGGTCCAGCGCGGGAGCCCGTTCGGTCAGATCAGCGGCACGATCCCGAAGCCGTGCGTTGCGCGCCGTGCGCGGGGCGGTGAGCCGGCCCATGCGGCCGGCGGCGTTCAATCGGGTGACCCCGATCTGGTTGGCACCATGCTGGCGATAATCCGTCAGCGAAACCTCGAGCAGGTCGACGACGCCGGTGGCGGCAGCGACCATCGCGAGCCATTCGTCGTGCACCCACGACGCCGGAAACGGCCGCGCGCAGTCCAGAACGCTGCGCCGCACCATCACGGTGGCGCCGGTGACGATATTCCGGCGCAAGAGCACGTCGAGGGCTTCTCCTCGATGCACGGCTGCCCGGTCAACTGCGCTGACGCCCAGCGTCTCCAGCAGCGACACACCGAGTGGCGCACCGGCCCCGTCGACCAGTCGCGCGTCGGCATGAAGCAGCACCAGTTCGGGTCGGCGAGCAAACTCGGAGGCCATACGTTCCAGCCGGTCCGGCAGCCAGACATCATCCTGATCGCTCAGTGCGATCAAGTCACCAGTTGTGGCGACAAGCGCCTGCTCGAAATTCGCGGTGACGCCGAGCGCGACAGAGTTGCGCAGAACTGATGTCTTCAGCACCACTTCGGGCTGCTCGAGGCGCCAGTCCCGCAAAACACGGTCGATCACGCCCAGAGTGCCATCGGTTGAGGCATCATCTGAAATAACGATCTCACTGGCGGGCCAGGACTGTTCGAGGATGCTGCGGAGCTGCTCTTCCACGAACCGTGCCCCGTTGTGCGTGCAGAGCGCCACAGATATCGCGAATTTCTCTTGCACCACGCGTAGGACTCCCGATCTTTGGCTCCCCCATACGAACCGCGCACTCCGGGCTCGGATCTTCCATCTCGCAGGTTCCACACGACGTTCACGGCAGATACCGTTAAAGATTTAGACTACCGTAGCCGCGGTGCCGCTCAAGGGTAAGACTTACGTTCAGTAGGATGAAGCTCATGCCATTGCTCCAAAAAACGCTCATTGTGATGCCCGCTTTCAACGAAGAAGAAGTCGTGGGAGCTGTCGTCACAGAGGTCCTGTCGACCCTTCCCGGGGTCGCCTGCCTCGTCGTGAGTGATGGTTCCACGGATCGCACCGCCGAAGTCGCCGAACGGGCCGGCGCCGTCGTTTTGACGCTGCCGTTCAATCTCGGGGTTGGCGGAGCCATGCGGTTGGGTTTTCTCTACGCCGTGAACAACGGTTTCGACAACGTCGTGCAGCTCGACGCCGACGGACAGCACGACCCGCGCAATGTTCCTGAGCTCCTCAGCCGACTTGACTCAGTCGACATTGTGATCGGTGCCCGTTTCGCGGGCGCCGGCGACTACTCCGTGAGCGGTCCGCGAAAATGGGCGATGAAATTCCTGTCCACAGCTATCAGCGGTATCGCCAAGACCCGCCTCACCGATGTGACCAGCGGGTTCAAGGCCGCCGGCCCCCGTGCGGTGCAGTTGTTCTCCGTGCATTACCCGGCTGAGTACCTCGGCGATACGATCGAATCTCTGGTGCTGGCCTCCCGGGCGGGATACACCGTCACGCAGGTGCCGGTGGCCATGCGGCCACGGGCCGGTGGGGTCCCGTCGCACAATCCCTTCAAGTCCGCCGTTTACCTCGGCCGCGCGGCGATGGCGCTCGTCATCGCCCTGTGGCGTACCCCGATTTCCAGCAAGGGTTAGATCACACCATGAACCCCGTTTCCTATTTCTTCACCATTGCCGCAGCCGGTATCGCCCTGCTCGCTGTCATCGAGATGCTCCGACGCCAAAGATTTCGAGAACGCCACGCTTTCTGGTGGCTGTTGGCTGCGCTGCTGTCCGTTGTCGTGAGCATCTTCCCGATGACCCTGGAATGGGCGTCAAACCTGGTCGGTGTTGAGGTTCCGAGCAATCTGGCCTTCTTCGTGAGCATCATCATTTTGTTCTTCGTGACCGTGCAGCACAGTTCCGAGCTGACCACGCTGGAAGAGAAGACCCGCACACTGGCAGAGCACACCGCTCTCATAGAGCAGCGCCTGACCGTGCTGACGAACCGGTTGGACGACCAGCACAGTCCACGTGAACGGTGAACAGGTGACTGAACGCCGTGCCGCCCTTCGACACACCGTGATGAACGTGTCTCGCCACAGCGGCTTTCGCTACCTGCTGATCGGCGTCATCAGCTTTCTGATCGACATCGGTCTGCTGGCATTGTTCCGAGAGATGCTCGACTGGCCGCTGTGGCTCGCCACCGGAAGCGCCTTCCTGCTGACTTTCATCTTCAACTACTCGCTGCAGCGTGCTTTCTCGTTCGGCTCAGATGCAGGCCATGGCCGCACACTGCTGAAATATCTCACGCTGCTTGCCTTCAACACCGTCGCCACCATCGGTATCGTCTGGCTCGTTGACGCGACAGGGCTGGGCTGGGGCGTGGGCAAGGTCGTCGCCACCGTGATCACCACCGGCTGGAACTATTTCGTTTTCCGATACTGGATCTTCGCTCAGCGGCGCGCTGACGATGCACCCCCCTTGGAGGCCCGGCACTAACGCCGTCGCACGCCCGAATAGCTTCCCCGTTCGAAAGGCCCCGCATGACCAGCCCTCTTCTCCGCAGCGCACCTGGGCAGCCGGCCAAGCCTGG
>JAWOHA010000235.1:0-24609 GCA_046496385.1 Cryobacterium sp.
CATCCGGACTCAACCGCTCGCGCGCGTCGGGGGGCGGACAGTCGAACCACTGCTTCTTGACCGTGTCCCAGGAGATCCGCAGGATCTGCAGCCGCGCGTCGGTGCCGGAATCGGCGTGACCACGATCGGCCACACCGAGGCCAGCGTCGTAGCGGCTGCCGTGGCACAGACGCAGGATTTCGTGCACACCCTGTTCACGATCACCCCCTATGAGGAGTACGTGCGCGTCTCCGAGCTGCTCGCCCAGCACACCCCCGGCGACTTCAAGAAGAAGAGCGTGCTGATCAACTCGGGCGCCGAAGCGGTGGAGAACGGCGTGAAGATCGCCCGCAAGTACACCGGCCGGCGTGCCGTGGCCGTGCTCGACCACGCCTATCACGGCCGTACCGTGCTGACCATGGCCATGAACTACAAAGCCGCACCGTACGCGACCGGCTTCGGCCCTCTCGCCAGCGATGTCTATCACGCCCCCAGCTCGTACCCCTACCACGACGGGCTGTCCGGCGCGGAGGCGGCGGCCCGCACCATCATGTACCTCGAGAAGGTCGTCGGGGCAGCCGACCTGGCCTGCCTCGTTGCGGAACCGATCCAGGGTGAGGGCGGCTTCATGGTTCCGGCCGAGGGCTACCTGCCCGCCCTGCAGGACTGGTGCACGGCCAACGGCGTCGTGATGATCGCCGACGAGGTGCAAAGCGGCATGGCCCGCACCGGCAAGTACTTCGCCAGTGAGCACTTCGGCTGGGTTCCCGATCTCGTGCTCAGCGCGAAGGGCATTGCCGGCGGCTTCCCGCTCGCCGCCGTCACCGGCCGCGCCGAAATCATGGATGCCTCCCACCCGGGCGGCCTCGGCGGAACCTTCGGCGGCAACCCCGTCTCCTGCGCCGCCGCCATCGCCGTGTTCGAGGCCATCGAGAACAACAACCTGCTCCTCGAAGGTCAGCGCATCGGCGCCACCCTCACGGCCGGCCTCGAGGCGCTCAAGGCCAAGTACGACATCATCGGAGAAATTCGCGGCCGAGGCGCCATGATCGCCATCGAGCTGGTGCAGCCGGGCACCGGCGACACCACCAAGGCGCCCAATGCCGCCGCGGTGAGCGCCATCTCGGCTTACGCGAGCCAGCACGGGGTGTTGCTGCTCACCGCCGGAACCTATGGCAGTGTGCTGCGTTTTCTGCCGAGCCTCGCCCTCAGCGACGCCCTCATCGCCGACGCCCTCAGCGTCATCGATGACGCCATCGCGGCGTTGTAGGGCCGGAGGCACCCGTGACGAGCACGACTCTGTCGGAGACCTTCACCGTGACCGACGCGGTGGAGTTGGCCGTCGTGGAACGCAGCGGCTTCGTGGAGTCCCGGCACTCGGGGTCCGCGATCGTGCTCGGCGCGGCCGGGGAGACTCTGCGCGCTCTCGGTGACGTGACCAGCCCGGTCTTTCCACGATCGGCCATGAAACCCTTCCAGGCCATCGCCGTGATGGCCAGCGGCGTCACGCTGCGCGGGGAAGACGCCGCCATCGCCACCGCCAGCCACAGCGGCACGGCCCGACACACCGACCTGGTGCGCGGGCTGCTCACCCGCGCCGGGATCGACGAATCCGCGCTGGCCTGCCCGGCGGCGTGGCCCATCGACCGTGCGACTCGCGACGCCCTGATACGGCAGGGCGTCGCGCCCGCGCCGGTCTACATGGAATGCTCGGGAAAGCACGCGGCGATGCTCGTGGCGTGCGCTCAGAACGGCTGGCCGCTCACCGGGTACCTTGAGCCGGGACATCCGTTGCAGAAACGTATTCTCGACGTGCTGGAACGTTTCACCGGGGAACGGCCGAGCATCAGCGGTGTCGACGGGTGCGGCGCGCCGGTGCACTCTCTCTCGCTCACCGGCCTGGCCCGCGGAATCGCCCGGATCGCGGGATCGAAGTCGAGCTCACCCTTCGCGATCTACCGCGAAGCCGGTTTTCTGGCCGATGCGGTGCGCCAGCACGGCTGGGTCGTCGCCGGGCCCGGGCTCTCGGACAGCACCGTCATCGATCGCCTCGGCCTGTTCATCAAGGGCGGCGCGGAGGGGATCCTCGTCGCCGCCGCCGAAAACGGCACCACCGTGGCACTGAAGATTCTCGACGGCAACCTGCGGGCGGCTACGGTCGTGGCCCTGAACCTGCTGGCCGATGCCGGCGCCCTGCCTCAGGCGGATGTCGACGCGCTCACCCCGGAACTCGGGCTGACCGTGCTCGGCGGCGGGCTGCCGGTGGGCAGCATCCGTCCCTCCTACGTGTAACGGCTCCCGGTCAGCAGCTCCCTGGTGCAGATCCGGGCAATATCGGCGGGATCGATGCGTTGCGGCGGTCACGGTCGTAGGCTGTCGCACAAGCGCGAAGGAGCCTGCAATGAGAGTTGCCGTTGCCCGAGAGATCAAGAACAACGAGTTTCGGGTGGCCATCACCCCGGCCGGTGTGCACGAGCTGGTCTCGTTCGGCCATGAGGTTTTCGTTGAGACCGGGGCCGGCCTAGGGTCGCTGATCGCCGACGCCGACTTCGCCGCGGCCGGTGCCACGATCATGCCCGACGGGGAGAGCACGTGGGCCACAGCAGAGCTGCTGCTCAAGGTGAAAGAGCCTGTCCCCAGCGAATACTCGTTTTTTCGCGCAGACCTCGTGCTGTTCACCTACCTGCACCTCGCCGCGGAGCCGCAACTGCTCGCGGCCCTGCTCACAAGCGGCATCACCGCGATCGCCTATGAGACCGTGCAGCTGTCTTCCGGGGCACTGCCTCTGCTGGCCCCGATGAGCGAAGTCGCCGGCCGGCTGGCGCCGATCGTGGGTGCCAACGCCATGCTCACCCCCAACGGCGGGCCGGGCCTGCTGGTGCCGGGGGTGCCGGGCACCCGTCCGGCGCGGATCACCGTGCTCGGCGGCGGGGTGGCCGGCACCGCAGCGGTGCAGGTGTCAGTGGGCCTCGGCGCCGAGGTCACCGTTTTGGACACCAACCTGTTTCGCCTGCGGGAGCTGGACGCGCTCTACTTCGGCCGGGTGACTACGATCGCCTCGAACAGCTTCGAGATTGAGAAAGCCGCCCGGGAGGCTGACCTGTTGATCGGGTCGGTGTTGATCCCGGGGGCCCGTGCCCCCAAACTCGTCAGCAACGACCTGGTCTCCCGCATGAAACCGGGGAGCGTGCTCGTGGACGTGGCCGTCGACCAGGGCGGCTGCTTCGCCGATTCCCACCCCACAACACACGCCGCTCCCACCTTTCTCGTGCACGGCTCTTTGTTCTACTGCGTGGCGAATATGCCCGGCGCCGTTCCGTGCACCTCAACCTACGCACTGACCAATGCCACTCTCCCCTACGTGCGGGCCCTCGCCACACACGGCTGGCGCGACGCGCTGCGGGGGGATGTCGCGCTGGCCCGCGGGCTGAACACTGCCGCGGGCCACGTCGTGAGCGCTGCCGTTGCGGCGGCGCACGATATGGAGGCCACAGCCGTGACCACGGTGCTCGCCTGAACCCGCTCGCCGCACCTGTCGGCGGTCACGACAGCCGAGCCCGCCTGACGCGGCCGTCAGGGGTCAGCACCCAGACGCGCAGCTGACCGGCCAGGAGCGGTGGGGGCAACTCACGGCGGCGACTGATCAGGCGATAGTCGGCGAGGCTGCAGGCGTCGAAGATGAAGGTGGCGTGCGGGCGCAGCAGCGCCAGGAGCGCCCACTGGGCCTGCCAGCAATCCACGTCTCCCACGAACACGGTGCCGGCCGGCCCTCCCACCCGCAGCGACGGTTCCGTCGGCGGCGTCACCGGCGACGGTGTCAACTGCACGACCGCCGCCGGGTCGTTCAGCGCGGCGTGGATCCTCGACAGGGTCCGCCGGGACGCGGAGACCACGATGACCGGTCCCTGCCCGGCCAGGCTGGCGAGGTCTGCGAACGGTGCCGACCCGTCGCCGGTGGGCGGTGACGCGGGCGCGCCGTGCCGTCCCGGGGCCGTGCCCGTGCCGGCTGTCGGGGCCAGCAACTGCACCCGGGACCCGTCCCAACACCCGGACCCCGGTACCGGGTGGGCGCTGAACAGGGCAGCGGGCCCGCCGGCGGCGCGGTAGTCGTCGCGATCACGCAAACCCAGCAGCAGCCGGTTCGGACACAGCGCGGCGAGGCCCCGGATCATTCCGGTGAGGCGTTGCACGGTGATCACGGTGGTCATCCGCGCCGCCGGCCCGTCCCGCATGAGGATGGTGAGCAGGTCCAGGGCGGCCAGTTGGTGTTCCGGTCCCCACCGGGCGATCACCGCGTCCAGATCGTCGATCAGTACCAGCAGGGGCCGATCCGGTGCCTGCCCGGTGCGAGCGTCGAGAAGCTGCACGGCTGTCTCCAACACGTCCCAGAGTGCTTCCGGGTCCGGCGCGGCACGGCGCGCGGTACCCGGACGGACCTGCGCGGCCAGTGTGTCCAGCAGTGTGCTCTTGCCGGTTCGGGCATCCCCGACCACGAGCAGATGACCGTCACCCTCGGGGTGGTAGCGGGCGACCCGATAGCGCTGGCGTTCCGGCTCGTCTACCAGACCGAAGACGAGCGAGTCGGCGTCGACGATCCCGACGTCGATACCCTGGCGCAGGTCGGGCCCGGTCAGGAGGGCGGGCAGCGGGGCCAGCCACGGCCGTCGCGCGACTGGCGCGGGCGTCACGCGCGCGCTGAGAGCCAGAATATCCGCTTGCTCGATCGTGGCGACCTGGCAGAGGTCCGGCTCCCCCTCTCCCGCGGTGATCAGACAGCGGCCCGGCACACTCAGCGGAAGGGCCGCTGCCGCGTCAGAGCCGATGACGGCTTCGCTGTCGGCTCGGTTATTCACCCGCAGCGACACCCGGAGGCTGCAGTTGGCCAGCAGTGAGTCGCGCACCACCCCGGCCGGACGTTGGGTGCACAGAATCAGGTGTACTCCGAGAGACCGGCCACGAGCGGCGATGTCGACGAACAGAGCATGCAAGTCGGGAAACGTCTGCAGCATGGTGGCGAATTCATCCACGACGATGACCAGGCGCGGAATCCCGAGATCGGGGGCCTGAACGAGGTCACGCACCCCGGCCTTCCGGAGTGCGTCCTCCCGGAAGCGCAGTTCGGCACCGAGGCTGGCCAGGGCTCGCTCGGCGGCGAGCGCATCCAGGTCGGTGATCATGCCCACGCAATGCGGCAACCCGAGCAGCGGCGCGAAGGCCGCACCGCCCTTGAAATCAACCAGCAGAAAATTCACGTCGCGCACCGACCCCGTGGTGGCCATCGCCACCACCCAGGTCACCAGCAACTCGCTCTTTCCGCTGCCCGTGGTTCCGCCGACCACGGCATGGGGTCCCTGTCGCACCAGGTCGATACGCACCGGCCCGTGCTCACCGACGCCGATCACGCAGTCGAGGGTCGCGTTCCCACCGGCGCCTGCCGGGGTTGGGGCCCGTTCGGTCAGCGCCGTGACAGATTCGCCCGGCGGATGTTCTGCCGGCGGCCCGGCGGACTGCACGAGTGTGCCGAACGCCACGACGAGGGGGAGGTCCCCGAGTGCGCCGTGCAGGCCGGCTGCCGCCGCGCGTTCGCTCAGCAGCCGCGCGAACGGGTGGGCCTGCTCGGCGGCGACCAGTTCCGGACGGAAGTCCAGCCCGGCTCGATGGTCGGGTGAACGCACGATCTGGGCCTGCACCGGGCCCTGCACCCGCACGACCGTGGCACACCCCGGCGGCAGCTCGGTCTCCGTCTCGGCCAGAGCCAGCACGACACGCAGCGCCCCGTACGGCGCGGCACTCCGTGGGAAGGGTTCTTGCACCGGGCCCGCGGCCCCCCGCCCTGCCGTGGCCCGCTCGGTGACGATCACCTGACAGGGTTCCTCACCGGGAAGCCGGGCCGGTCCCGCGGCTCGGGTCGGCGTCAGCGCCGCGACCACATGCGGAAGCGCCCGCGCCCAGTCCCACGCGGCGGCAGGCCCGACGGCGACCCCACAGCGGCCGGGCGGCAGGGTGAAACAGAGCTGCACCAGCAGGGAACGCGCCAGTGCCCGGGTCAGCATCGCCGGCCCGACCAGGCCGATGCCCGCCGACGCGTCGGCGGTCACCGGGGCGTCGCTGAGTTCGCCCGCCCAGTCTCGGAGCTCCCGCTCATCGGTGGGCCCGGCAGCCCCACCCAGCCTCAACCCGCTGGGGATGCGGCCGACACCCAGGCTGATGCGGGCATCACCGCCGGGCCGCCACAGCGCCGCAGTGCCGCACTCGGCGAGAACCGAAGTACCGCCCGGCTGGCGCCGCCAGGCCTCCTCACGCAGCAGGTCGTGACATTCCCGCACCGCGTCGCGCAGCACGCTGAGCGCCGCGGCGCGTTCGGCGAGATTCACGGCGCGCTGCCGGCGGGTGGCGCGGCGACCGTCGTACAGGCTCGCCACGGCGATCACCGGGCTCAGCACGGCGAACAACAGCGCAAACGTCGACTGGGTGATGAGCCAGAACACGGCGGCGGCGACAAGCGGGGCGATGCAGGCCAGCACCGGAAACCCGGGCGGTCTCGGCTCCGGCACGCGCGCGGGAAGATGCAGGGGCTCGTCGAGGGTGGCCATGACACCAGCAGAACAGACGAGGGGCAGCGTCGTTCGCCACGGGGCGGATCTGTGCAGACCCCGGCCGCGCGCCGGCCTGTGCAGAACAGCCTGTGCAGAGCGGCCTGTGGGCCCGGATCGGGCTAGCTGAGCAGAAAGAACTGATCGGCGATGTCGATGCGGGAGCCGCGCGCCACCAGGTACCGTCGGCCCGATTCGCACCGCTGTGCGGAGTCGGAGACCCGGTGGATGATGGTGCCGTTGCCCGAGAACCGGTCACTGACCCAGAACTCACCCTGGTGCTGCCCGAATTCCAGATGGCTCTTCGACACGCTCATTCCGACGTCCTGAATTTGCACCAGGTGGTCGAACACTTCACCGGGCTGAGGCAGCGGGCGGCGCCCCAGCAGTCCGGAGCCGTGCACGGTGACGGTCTCCCCGGTGCTGAAATGCAGAATGAACCGTGCGCTGTCAGGCATGAAAACGTCTGCCGGCTCGGGCGAAGGCGCAGCCCGCTGTACCGGTGCGCCGCTCCAGGCCGCGGCTGGCGCCGGGACGAGGGACGGCGCCGGGAGCGCGGGGGCCGGGTGCTCCGGGGCCTGCACTGGGGGCGATGCGGCCGGATAGCCCGGGGGCAGGGAAACCGGAACGGAGATCACACTGGAGCGCGGGATCGGCACGATGATCGTCGTGTCGTGCACGCGCGGATCTGCACGCCGGCGAGTCAGCGGCGTCGCCGAGGTCGAGCTGCCGCATTCGCCGCAGAACATCGCCCCGCGCGGAAGTGACGCGGCGCAGATCTGGCACGTTCCCGGGTGCGACGGGGCAGCATCGGTCTTGTTCGTTCCGGCCCTGTTCGTCACGACGCTGCTCCTTCCGTTGACCGTTTCAGATTCTCTGCACGCTCCCACCAGCGTAGCGACCCGCGGCGTGCTTCGAGGGAGCGCACCGAAAACAGCGCACGCAGACGTTGCCGGCGTGTGTGTGCGACCGCGATGGTTCGAGACAGCGCGGTGGCGGATGCCCAGACTTGGTCGGACTCCGCAACGGTGGGCGCCTCGGGGGCGAAGGTCAGCCGGTCGACGAGACTGGCCAGCACCAGTGGCGGCATGCTGCGAAGCGCCTCGGCCAGTTCTACCCGGGTCGCCCCGCGGGGAACAACAGTGCCGAAGTCCACGGCCGTGTCGGCGAATTCCTGCCAGCCGCCGACGATGCGTTCTGCGGGGGTGGCGGCAGTGCGGCGGCGCCGGCGCCGGCTCAGCTTGCGCGCGGTGATCCACAGCAGCGGGCTGGTCAGCACCAGCAGGCCCAGCAGCGACCAACCGGCCGCAGTGAGCACGACCAGGAGCAGCGCCAGCAGCGGATGCAGCGGTGCAGGAGGCTCGTCGACGCTGACGCTGGGCGGGTCGGTGTCTGCGGGCTCCTGAATCGACAGGGGCGGCGGCGGCAGCACCGATTGCGGCTGCGAGACCGAGGACGGCTCATTCGGTTCCTGCGCGGGCACGTCACGCACCGGCGGGTTCGGGTCCACCGTCACCCAGCCTTGTGTCGCCGTCTGCACTTCGATCCACGCGGAAACGTGCGCGCCGGTGACCCGTACTGTTCCCGCATCGGCCGCGGACGTCGGCACGAAACCCAGTACGACACGGGCTGGAAAGCCGAGTTCACGAGCCAGCAGCGCGGCGGCGACCGCGTACTGTTCGGCGTCGCCGAGCATCGGCACAGCCGAGAACAGCTCCGCGATGCGGTCGGCGCCGTGGCCGGAACGGCTGACGGGCTCATCGGCTGAGATACCGTGACTGATGTACCCCCGGGCGGCGAGGTCGTCCAGGGCTGCCTGCAGTCGTTCACCGGGCACTTCTGATGACTCCGCGGCGATGTCGACGGCGTCGCGGAGCCCGTCGGGCACCACGGCGACCGGTTCGAGCACGACCGGTCCAGGTTCTGCGCCGGCGAGGTCATCGATCAGCGGCGGGGCCACCGACCGGCTCTGCCAGCTGTCACCGCGCTGCAGCCCGCCGAGCACAGCACCGGTGGCGCTCGCGTCGTTGTAGTAGAAGGCATCAGTGCGTTCGGCGGCAGTGGCTCCCGTGAAGACCAACTGCTCCAGGGCTCCGGCACCGGGAACCCAGACACCGGCATAGTCCTGAACACGTATGCTCAGGGTGGTCTCGTCGCCGATGACGGCGCTCTGGTCGAGCCGGTACGGCACCCGGGTGAACGTTCCCGAGCCTTCGGTGCCGGCCGAGCCGGAATCGTCGGGCGCCTGAACCGAATAGACCACCCCGTCGTAGCTGTCGAGGGTTGCCAGGCGCAGCCGCCCACCGGCCGGGAGCCCGGTCACCTCGAAGAGTGTGCTCTGCTCCGATACGGGCTGCAGGTAGGACCGAAAGGCACTCAACGGGCTCGCGTAGTCGCGTGGGTCGAAGGGCTGCGGCATATGGCTGCGCACGACCTCGCGGGCACCGGCAGCCGGCAGCGCCAGGGTGGCCGCTGTTCCGGCGGCGACGGCCACCGAGACGATGACGGCTCCGCTGATGAACGCCTTCACGCTCGAAGCACGGCGGTCCCCGACCGGTTCACGGGTGCGTGAGGATCGCGGCGCGTCGCGCCCCACGATGCGCGGCTGACTCTGCGCGCGCAGCAGCAGAAGCCACAGCAGTGCGCCGAAAAAGAAGGCGAGACCGAGCAGCGCCGGATGCGTCACGGCACCCGTTACGCCGCCGCCGGCCGGGGCACCGGGCCCCAGAGCGATGCCGATCACCAGCAGTGCCGTCGGAGCGAGCACGGCGAAGCCGGCCCGGCGGGCACGCAGGGCGACGCTCAGCCCGATCACGGTACTGGTGAGCACCAGAATCAGCGCCGGAACCAGCAGTGCCTGATAGTCGCCCACCGGGATGCTGATGGTCACGAGTTGCTTCCAGCCCAACGCCACGGCAGCGATCAGGTCGATCAGGCCCGCGAGGGACGGAAACCAGCCGTGCATCTGAGCGGGCACCGCGAGGGGAACACCCACGAGCAGAAAACCCGTTGCGCCGAAAACAAGCAGCAACCAGGCCGGCCAGCGCCAACGCGCCCCGAGCAGCGCGAGCATGCTTCCGAGCAGGTACCCGCCCACGGCCATCACGATGAAGTCCACGCTCTGATACACCGGCCAGAGGGCCAGGCATGCCACCGCGGTCAGCAGCATCAGGGCGCCGGAGTGAGCCAGGGCGATGTGCCAGCGAAACGCGGTCGTGCGGGGCGTCATGCGGACGCTCCGCGGGCGAGGCTTTTCTGCAGGTCTTCGAGCAGCCCGATCGTCAGCACGCTCAGTTCGGCCAGCCGGCGCAGGCTCGGCACCGCGTCGGGGTCACAGACCACCGCGACGACTTCGACGCCGAGTGGAAAACGGGCAGAGGCGGCGCGTAACTGCGTGAGGCTGGTACCGGTGCCGCAGACCAGGAAAGCCACGGATAGGCCGGGGACGGACTCGGCGGTGAGGCCGGTGACCTCGAGCAGGGTCGGTGCCGTGTCGATGCGGTCAACACCGCTGAGCTCATCGAGCAATCGACTGCGGGTGATCGTGGACAGCTGCCGCAGCTTGGGCATCCGGCGCCTCGACCGGGCTTTTCTGCCGAAGCTGCGCCGCGCGTCGGTGCGCGCCGCCGACCGGGCCGCATCCGTTCGGGGAGCGCCCGTGCGGGTTCCGGCGACGACCGACAGGGTTCGGGAGTCGCGGATGGCGCGCACGCCCAGAGAGCCGGCCACGCTGACGGCCAACTCGAATTCCTCGTCGGTGTTGTAGTCCCCCGCAGCGATGCTGAGCACCACGATCAGGTGGCTGCGCCGGGATTCTTCGAACTGGCGAACCATGTACGTTCCGGTCTTCGCGGTGCTTTTCCAGTGGATGCTGCGGCGCTGGTCTCCGGGAACGTATTCCCGCAGGGCGTGGAAGGAGACGTCGTCGGTTGTGAGGTTGCGGGTGGGGTTACCCTCGAGGTCACGCACGAAGCCGGTGCTCATGCTGGGGATCGGCAGTGTGCGCGGGTGAACGAAGAAGTCGAGGCTGTTCTCCCAGACTCGTTCCTTGCGCACCAGCCCGATCGGATCGGCGTGCACGGTACGAACCGGCCCGACCGTCAGAACGCCGCGTCGCGTCGTGGGGACCGTGAAAGCATCGTCGAAGGCTGCCCCGCGACCGAGCCCGCCGAGGGAGAACACCGCGATGCCCTCACCCACGGGGACTTCGATGCGGATGCCGGGCAGAGGCCGCCGGGTGGGGTTGCGCACCTGGAGCGTTCCGGCGGCGGGCTCCCCCACGCTCACCCGGGTCACGGGCATGTCCACGCTGATGACGTACGCGTCCCGCCCGAGGAGATAGCCGCCCGCCGCTATGAGCAGCACGAGGCCCGCCCAGGCGACCACCACCAGCTCGGACCAGCCGAGGGTGTATCCGGCCAGGAATGCCACGGCAACGACGGCCAGAACGCTCCAGCCCAGCGCGGTGATCACGGACGCCACGAGATGCGCCCCGGCGCGCACCGTTCTGGTCAAGCGTTCGACGGATCCGGGGTGTTCAGCCATGGCCGGGTCAGGCCACGGGACGGTCGCTCGGCGGCGCGGTTTCGAGCAGGATCTGGGCGATGATGTTCGATGCGGTGACGCCGTCGAATTCGGCTTCGGGCTCGAGCAGCAGCCGGTGGGCGAGCACAGCTTCGGCGAGAGTCTTCACGTCGTCAGGAATCACATAGTGCCGCCCGGTGGCGGCAGCGAGGGTTTTCGCCGTGCGGATCAGGGCGAGCGCACCGCGCACGCTCGAGCCGAGCCGAACCTCGGGCGCCGTGCGGGTGGCGTCCACGAGGCGTGAGACGTAGTCGTTGATCGATGAGTCCACGAACACGCTCCGGGCCAGAGCGGCCAGTTCCACGACCGTCGCGGCCGACAGCACGGGCGTCAACACCGTCTCGTGCGACCGAGTGCTCGCGCCTTCCAGAATGCGCACCAGGGAGGCGTGGTCGGGGTACCCGATGGAGGATTTCATGATGAACCGGTCCAGCTGCGCCTCGGGCAGGCGGTACGTCCCGGCCTGTTCGATCGGGTTCTGTGTGGCGATGACCATGAACGGGGCCCCGACAAGGTGGGTGACGCCGTCGATGGTGACCTGCGCCTCCTCCATCACCTCCAGCAGCGCGGCCTGCGTCTTCGGGCTGGCCCGGTTGATTTCGTCGGCCAGCACGATGTTGGCGAAAACGGGGCCGCGGTGAAATTCGAAGGCGCCGCTGCGCTGATCGTAGATGCTCACCCCGGTGATGTCACCGGGCAGCAGGTCGGGGGTGAACTGCACCCGGTTACTGGTGCCGCGCACACTCTGTGCGATGGCTCGGGCGAGGGATGTCTTGCCGGTTCCCGGCACGTCTTCCAGCAGCAGGTGGCCTTCACTGAGCAGGGCCACAAAGGCCATTCGGATGACGTGTTTTTTGCCCAGCACCACCCCCTCGACCCCGCGTACCAGGCGTTCGAACACGTCGGCGAAAGAGCTGGCCTGGTCGGGAGTCATGGTCACGGTCATGGTCATGGCAGGGTCAATCCGTTCGTGGGTCTGGTTTCTGGGACTGTGTCGTTCAGGACTGTGTCGTTCGGGGCTGCGGCGTTCAGGGCTGCGGCGTTCAGGGCTGCGGCGTTCAGGGCTGCGGCGTTCGGGGCTGCTGGTCGGGGTCATGGGGTCGGGGTCATCAGCGGGTCTTGAAGCTGACGCTCTGGCCGTTCACGGTCACGGTCAGCTGCGCGGTGGCGGCCGGGTCGACGGGCGCCGGCATGGTGCAGCTGGTCGGCGATTGCGCATCCGTGGC
This sequence comes from Cryobacterium sp., assembly GCA_046496385.1. GTDB lineage: Bacteria > Actinomycetota > Actinomycetes > Actinomycetales > Microbacteriaceae > Cryobacterium. The sequence continues at coordinate 12,383 of JAWOHA010000235.1, forward strand.
CGCCGTGTCACCGACCCGGCAGGTGTACCGGGGCGACAGCTCGGCGCCGTTGTCGGGATCATTGGTCCAGCTAAACACACCGGCAGCGGCGTCGTAGGCCAGTCCCGGAACCGTGAAGGTGACAGAGGCCTCCGGCGCGGCGAACGCCGACCACTCACCACACGATGACCAGCCGGATGCGGAGTTGCAGGCCCGCACGTCGAAACCGACCACACCCCCGAACGCGGCCTGAGCGTTCAGCTCGCGCGGCCACAGGCCGCCAGCGGGAATGACTCTCGTGACCTCGGTCGAGCGGACCTCGTAGTGGCTGACGGGACCGCTGGCGGTGGCACCGGTCAGGCGGTAGTCCCGCGAGGCCGTGGCGTCGAGCCCGGTTCCGCTGACCCGGTTCTGCATCGATCCCTGCACCGCGGTGACCAGGCCGGGCACTGTTCGCACGAGAACGGTCGTGACCGCCGTCGCCGTGCAGCCGGCCTTGTTGTATCCCCAGACCACGAAGGAGTAGCTGCCGTTGTCACCGGTGAGTCCGGCGAAGACCGCCGTGCGGGTGCCGCCGGTGACCGTCTTCTGGTCGGCGACGACCCCGCCGAGGCTCGGCAAGGTCACCGTCCCGGGAGCCGGGCTGCTCACCGTGCAGGCCTGCGCGCCGGCGGGGACCGTCGTGCCCTGGAGCCGTTGCACGACGTAGCCCTCCACAGGGCCGCCGCGCGGGGCGAAGGCATCCCAGGCGACGGTGACGCCGCCGTCGGCGTCGGATGCGGTGGCCGTGATGGCGCCGGAGAGCGGTGCGCCGTAGGGCGTTCCCGTCTGGGAGGAGCTGTTCCAGCTGGTCAGGGAGATGAAGGCGTCGTTGCGTGCGCTCACCGTGATGGTGCTGGTCTCACCGTTGGTGAGGCGGTCCACGACGACGCTGCAGGCACCGGCGGAACAGGCCGAGGCGACGACGGTGTCCCGGGTGCGCCCGTTCACCGTGACGACGTAGTCCCGCACGGCGGATCCGTTCGACGCTCCGACCGGCGTCCAGGACACGCGCAGTGCGGCGTCGAGCGGCGCGGCACTGAGATTGCCGGGTGCGGCCGGAATGACGTCGGACCAGACGGCGCCCGCGAGGCGTGCGGCGGCCGAGCTGCCGACGGCGTTCCGGGCGGTGACGTTCACTCGCACGGCGTTGGCGGAGCCGTTGCCGGCCGTCGGCACGCTGCAGGACGTGGCCGAGCAGGCCGTGCTGCCGATCACGCGTCCCGAATCGGCGCCGGTGAGAACGACATCGAAGCCGGAAATGGGCGAGTTGTTGGCTGCCCCCGGCCGAAAAGACACCGCGAGACGGTTGTCGCCGAAGCCGGTCACGGTGACGCCGGAGACCGGTTCGGGAACATCGGCGACCAGGACCCGCACCGTTGCCCAGGCGAAACGATCAGGGTCGCCCGTCGCGTCGGCGACCTGGTACTGCACGCCCGTGTTCACCGGTTCGGCATCGGCTGCCACCACGATGCTGAGCCGGTTCTGGCTCGCGTTCGGGGTGATGCTCACCCCCGCCGGCAGTCCCGCACCGTTCAGCCCGCGCACCGCGACCACGCGTAACGGCACTGCGGGGAACGGGTTGGTCGCGCCGTCGTTGGCCAGAACGTCCACGACCGTGGTGGTGCCGCGCCGAGCCTGCACGACATCGTCGGCGGGAACAGCCAGCGGTTTGCTGGAGGCGACCACGCGCATCTGGATGCGTCCGGCCACGCCCGCGCTCCGGGCGTCCCGCACGCCGACGGTGATGGCGCTGCGACTGCCCTTCTTGGTCTCGTCTGCGGCGTGCAGCACGAGGGTCGACCCGCGCAGGGTGTAGTCGAATCCGACCGGCAGCGGATCGAGCACGGTGTACACCAGCTCGTCCAGGGCGTCGGGATAAGGGTAGGCGGTGAGCCGGTGCAGGTCGATGGTGGTGCGCTGTCCCGGTTCGAAGTCGATGACCGCGCCGTCGAAGACCGGCGGCTGGTTCTCCCGCGGCGTCACGAGAATCGGAAGCACGATGGTCGCCGTTCGTGCGGCCGGGTCACCGGGCCGACGTGCATCCGTCACCTCAAATGACACCGAGGCGGGACCGGAGTACCCCGACGCACTCGTGTAGACCAGGTTCCCATCGGCGCCGACGAGGTCGGCTCCGTCCGCGTGGGTGGCCCGAACGGCGCCCGAGTCGGTCAGCCGCACGGGTGCGCCGCCGACTGCGACGACGTAGTCGTTAATATCGATCTTCAGCGTGGTCCCGCTCGGCACGGTCAGGGGCGCCATGGATGTGCGTTGTTGCGGCAACGCGTCGCTGAAGCCGGGCACCCTGATGAAGGCGTACGAGATGATGCTCGGGTCCTGGGGGTGGGTGAGCGAGAAAGGAATGATCTGGCTCGCCTCCCTCACCGTGACACGGATGCGCTGGTTAGGCAGAACGCTTGCGGATGCGGCGTAGGCCGTGGGCACCTGCAGGCCGAGGTCCGTCACCGGACCGTCGGCGAAGAAGACCCGGGAGAGCACATTCACGTCGACGGTGTTGCGGTCCAGTATGTCGGAGAGGGTCAGCACGGTGTCCCCGGCGTCGGGGCGCGCGTAGGGCGCGTCGTCATCGACGATCACGGTGAGAAAGCTCGAGGCGGTGCCGCCGCGTTCATTGGCGATCATGTAGATGAACCCCGTGCGTCCCTCGGCGCCCGGGGCCTGCACGACAACCACCCGCCCGTCGACGCCGGCGACACCGTCGGCGTCGGTGGGTTCCACGCTCATGAGCGTGAGGGTGCCGTTGTCGGGATCGGAGTCGTTGGCGAGCACCCGCACGGACACTGTGCTCCCAGGCCGGACGGTCACCTCGTCGGGCACGGCGACGGGGTTACGTGCACCGTCGAGTCGGGGGCTGATGCCAACCCGGATGAGGCCGGTGGCCCGGGCTCCGAGCGCATCGATGACGTTGTAGCTGAACGTGTCGGTTCCCGTGGCGTACTCCCCCGCGGTGAAATCGATCCAGTCCGGGCCGATCCCGGTCACGGAGCCCTTCTCGGGGCTGCTCTGCTGGCCGAGCAGCTGCACCGAGTCCCCGTCGGGGTCGATACCCGAGAGCGGGATTCCGATGCGCACGGTTGCGCCGGCCAGCACCCGTGCGGTCACGGTCGCCGGTGCCGGTGCCCGGTTGGCGGCGGCATCCGCTTCGCGCACCGCGATGCGCACCTCGGCGTTGGCGAACTGGCCGTCCGGAGCTTCGACCCGGTACACGGCGGTGAAGTTTCCGGGAACGTCGGGGGCGAGATAGCGCAGCACCGATCCGGAGGTGAACAGCAACCCGGAACCGGGGTCCAGGCCGACGGTGAGAGTGGCGGCGAGGGTGAGCGGGGCCCCGTCGGGGTGACGGTCGTTGGCGAGCACGGGGATGTCGATGACCTCGCCCACCCGCACGGAGGCGATGTCCGGCTCCGCGAGCGGCGCCTGGGGGCGTTCTAGCGCCGGAAGCTCGATCACGGTCACGGTTCCGGTCGCCGCCGCGAAACCGTTGCTCACCGTGTAGGAGAACGTCACCGGGCCCTCGAGCGGTCGGGTGAGTGTGACACGCAGCAGGTTCTGTTCGAGGATTTCAACCCGCAGCCCGCTCTCGGGTGGAACGTCACCGGTTCCGGTGACCAGCAGCACACCGCCGCCGGGGTCGATGTCACGGCTCAGCACATCGACCAGGGTCGGTTCGGTGCCGCGCACGAAGGCGGTGTGCGGCACCGTGATGGGAACGCCGGAGAAATCTTCGGCGGCGGCGACCTGCACCCGAACCTGGCCGGTGCGCACCGAGGTCTCGTCGGTCACGGTGTACTCGAGATAGTGGGTGCCGACCACGTCGCTGCGAAACCGGAAGGTACCGGCCACGAAGTCGGGGGTGACGGTCACTGCGGCCCGCGCCGGCACACTGGTCAGCCGCAGGGTTCCGCTGCCGCCACGCACGTGCTCGAGCGGCGACACGGTCACGTCGGTGCCGGCGGTGGCCAGCACCAGGAAGGTATCGGCCACGATCGGCACTGACCCGACCGGGCTCACCCCGACCTGCAGCGTGCCCGTGCCGGTGAGGGTCCCGTCCGACACCGACAACCCGACCGGAACGGAGCCGGGTTCACTGCCCGGCGTTGCCGGGCCGCCGGCCTCGCCGTGGGTGTACGTCACGGCACCGGCGGGGGTGAATGCCACGGCGTCGGGAGCGACCGCCGTGGCCCCGGTGAGGTAGATCGGGTCGCCGTCGGGGTCGACCCAGTCGCCGAGTACCTGCTCGGTCACCCGCCCGCCGAACTCGACCTGGGCGGAGGTGGCGCGCACCTGCTGGGGCGCGGAGTTCTCCGAGGCTGCACGCACCCGCACCGTGACGGTGGCGCCGGCCGTGCCCCCGCGGCCGTCGCTGATGCGGTAGTCGAAGCTCAGCGTGCCGGCCGCGTCCTGCGGCAGCGTCAACTGCAGTTGCTGATTGTTTCCGATCAGGTCGAGTCGGCCCGTCTGTGCCGCAAGCTGCGTGAAATCGTCGATCACGAGCGCATCGCCGTTGGCGTCGTAGTCGTTGAGCAGAACGGGCAGCGTCACAGACCGGCCCGGCCGTGCGCCGAACTCGTCGTCGACGGCCACCGGCGGCACCTGGGCGTCTTCGAATTCGGGCACCTCATCGGTGGTCTGCACGATCTGGTCGGTGTTCGACGCCACGTCGATGAGGTCGTTCCAGTTGTCGATGAGCGCGTCGTCGTGTTGCACGGCCCAGACGGAACCGTTCGCGAGGTCGTTGAGCACGACCGTGGGGTCGTTCACCTGGAACACCAGTCGGGCGCCGGCCACGAGGCCCTGGAGCACGCTCAGGGAGCCGGCGTCGGAATCACCGACGCAGCGCTGCCAGGCGCCACCGTCGGCCCAGGCGGCGTAGTCGCATCCGTTCACCCGCGTCGGGGCGGCCGCGTCGCCGGTGCGGCCGTCCACCAGGACTGTCGGTTCCAGACCCGACAGTCCCGCGGCGACGAGCCCGCCGCGGTGGGCGACGAGCACCTCGTCGCCGCCGAGGCTGGCCCCCTGCAGCACGGGATCACCCTGCAGCAGTCCGGAGAGGTCGACGCGGTTCCCGTTGACCAGCATCAGGCCGGTGCTCGCGTTCAACAGCGCCGGCTGGCCGGCGACGCTGCTCAACTGGTACTCGTCCTCGGCCGACCCGGCGTCGACGGTCTGGGTGGAGAGCACCCGGTTGCCGTCGCCGGTGGCCACTGCGACCAGGGTGCCGGTGGCCGGAGTGAAGGAGAACGCGGTGCCGGCGGCGTCCAGGCTCAGCACCGATCCTGCGCCCAGGGACAGGTCGGGGCTGGTCGCGCTGTCGAAGTCGGCCAGCTCGGTGCTCGGCAGCGTCCAGATGTCGCCGTTCGCGGCGATCATTGCGCCTTCCGAGGACAGGAACACGGCCGGGTCCGGCGCGGGAAGGGCGACACGGTCGGTGAGTTCTGCCGTTGCCGGGTTCAGCACATCGACGGTGTCAGACCCTCGGTTGACGGCGAAGACCGTGGCGCCGGACTGCACCACGTCGATGCTGGCGCTGGCGGCGGGCACGGCGGTGTTCAATTCCAGCACGGCCGTGTTCGCTCGCCCGAGCGACTGCCGACTCTCGTTGGCAACCCAGACAGCATCGTCGCCGAGGCTGACTCGCTGGGCGGTGTAACCGCCCGAGACGACGGCGACCGTCGCCACCAGCGCCACGATGACGGTGCTGCTGAGAACCGACGCGGCGGCAGACCGGTGCCGCGTCACCCACCGGGCCGCAGCAGACGAGGCCAGAAGGGACCGGGCACGGCTCACCGGTCGTCCCTCGACATGCTCACGCAGGCTTCCCGGCTGGGCTGACCGTTCTGGCCGGCCCGGTTCACGGACACGATCAGGCAGACTTCGGCGCTGCGCCCCGGTTCCACCGCGAACTCGGTACCCCGCTGAATGCTGGTCTCCCCCGACCCGAGTGAGACCACGAAGCTGTCGCCGTCGCGGATCCCGGGGTCGGTCCATTGAAACAGCACGGTGCCGTTCAGAGCGGCGCCGGTGAGAGTGGTGACGATGGGTATGTCGGAGTCGACCTGGGTGAGTATGACGGTGGCGCCGGTTGCGGTGCCGCCGACCAGCAGCACCGCCGCCGCCGCCAACGACCACAGCGCGCCGACGCGCCGCCGGGAGCGGGGTGGCCGGGTTGCGGAGACGGATGCGGCGAGCGCGCCGTGACTGACGGGCCCGTCGCGATCGGGTTTGCCCCCGCGCTGTATGGTGCGCCCCAGGACGGTTGGTGCTCGGCGGCGGCGGCCGGAGGGTTCGACGCCGGAGGGGGGCGTGATGCGGGTGTGCTCGTCCGGATCCGCGGCGATGGCGGAGGCCCACTCGTCCTGGCACACTTCGAGCGGGGTCTGTGCCAGGCCGAGTTCGGCCTCGGCCGACTGCAGCTCCCGGATCAGTTCGAGCACGCTGTGCTGTCGGGATTGCGGGCTACGGCTCATCGATCGACGAAGCACCTCTTCCAGTCGCGCCGGAACGTCCACCCGGCCGAGGGGAGGAACCACTGCCCGCATAATGCGCGCCGTCAGTTCCGCTGTGGAATTCTCCGTTCCGTGCACTTCGAATGGTGAGCGGCCCGCGAGCAGGGAGTACAGGGTCGCCCCGAGGGACCACACCTCACTGGCGATGCTGCCGGAGACGGAATCGCGCAAGACCTCGGGTGCGGACCAGGGAATGGACAAGCCGACCGCGTGGGCTTTCTCGGCGTCGGAGAGCGTGGAGGCGATGCCGAAGTCCGAGAGCACCGCGTGACCGTAGGCGGTGACCAGGATGTTGGAGGGTTTGATGTCACGGTGCAGCACTCCGGCCCGGTGCGCGGTCTCGACGGCGCTGGCGATCCGCACACCGATGCGAAGCACCTCGGGTACGGCGAGGGGGGCCTTGCGATACTTCTGGCTCAGGGTGGATGAGCAGTATTCCATCACCAGGTACGGGCGGCCGTCGGCAGACATGCTGGACTGGAACACGGTCAGAATCGACGGGTGGGAGCTGAACCGGGCCATGAGGTTGGTCTCGGCGCGGAACATCTGCCGTACCTGGTCCGTGACGATTCCGGCCTGGAGCACTTTCACCGCCACGAGTCGTTGCGGCAGGCTCTGCTCGTAGAGAAAGACATCGGCGAATCCACCCGAGCCCAGGGGGCGAATATAGGCGAAGCCCGGCAGGTTCGGGGGCGTGGACGGCAAACGACGAGCCATATCTACCTTCCCGCAATCCGGTCCGGTGCGTCAGTCCAACAGGGACCCCGGCTGTGAGATGTGGGGCGTTGGTTGCCAGTATAGGCAAGCCGCACACCTTTTCTACCCCGGTTAGAGCACAAATCGCGGGGATCCCTGCCCAGCAGTGGGTCAGACGTCGGGCTCGGCGGCCGTCACGGCCAGCACATCCACCACGACCGCCGTCACGTTGTCCCGACCGCCGTTCTCCAGAGCCGCCTCGATCAGGGCCTTCACCGCATCCTCTGCCCGGGGGATGGACATGAGAAAGTGCCGGATCCCGTAGGCGGTGAGTTCTTTGGTCAGCCCGTCAGAGCACACCAGCAGGCGCATGCCCGGCTGCACCGGCAGAATTCTGTAGTCGGGAATGGGGGCTTCATGAAAACCGACGGCCCGGGTGATCACATTGCCGTGCGGGTGGACTTCGGCTTCTTCTCGGGTAATGCGACCGGCGTCGACCAGTTCCTGCACCACGGAGTGGTCTGTGGTGACCTGTTCCAGAACCCCGGAGGTGAGCTGGTAGACGCGGGAATCGCCGATGTTGAACACGATCCACTGGGCCGATCCGGACACCTCGCCGAGGGCTATCCCGCTGACGGTGGTGCCGGTGCCCTGATCGGTGACGCCCACTCCGTGGGACATATCGATCACGGCCTCGCTGAGGGCACGGTTGATGGATTCCGTGTCGGTGCTGCCTGCGGAGGCGAGTTCGGCCAGTCGGGTCACGACGGCGGCGCTGGCCACATCACCGGCCGAGTGCCCGCCCATGCCGTCGGCCACGACGAAGAGCGGTGCTGCGGCCAGCAGGCTGTCTTCGTTGACCTCGCGGCGGTGACCCAGGTCCGTTCCCCCCGCCCAGGCCAATGTGACGGCTGAGGAGACCTGCGGGAGGTCAATTGTGGTTCTGCTGGAGCTTTGACCGATCTGGGTCACGAGGAAGCCTTCCGAGAGGGACATGCCGCACACGAAGACGTTGGCCGCTCATCCGAGGATGTTGATGAGGTTGCCGTCCCCGATATCAATAACAGTACCGGGCTCGACGGCCGCTGACTGCCGGGATCGAAGCCGTCGGGTACGGCCGCTCATCGGGGTGATGAACGTGCCGTTGGTGGAGCCGAGGTCGGTGACCACCACGCTGGCACCGTCCTGTCGAATTTCGAGGTGGGTTGAGGAGACCGCGGCGGTCGGTGCGGGGACGGGGAGCAGGATCGGAGCGTCCCCGCTCACGATGCGGGGCAGTCGGGGGTTCCGGCCCACGTAGTACACGTGGTCGAGGGGCAGCCGGCTTCCCCCCGACACGGCGATGCCACGAAACGGGTACGGGTACGACGCCGCGCTGGGATGCGGGTCAGGCAGCCCGGCATCGGGTTCCTGAGTCTCGGCACCGGGGCGGTGCGCGGTGAGAACGGTGTCGCCGATCTGCTCTGCGGCGAGTTCAGGCTGCTCTGCGGCGAGGTCCGGGGCGAATCCCCGCGGCACACTCAGCACGGTGTCTGCTTCGTCGTGCGAGCGGGAGTCCGAGGGGGCGCCCGAGTGAGCGTCCGAGTGAGCGTCCGAGGGGGCGGTGGTGTCGGCCGGGTCCCAGAACAGGGCATCTCCGGCGACCGCGCCCGGGGAGACCGGGCGACCACCCTGTAAGCCTGCTCTGTCGGAGAGGGGCGCAGTCGCGGAGTTGATAGCGACACCGGTCACGGAGCGAAAGTCAGCCAGCAGCCACGGCCGAAGACCGCGGTCGTGAAAGCGGCGCGACCCACCCACCGAAAACAGGTCTGCGACGATGTCGCCCCGCACGACGACAGAGATCGGCACGCCGTCCCCCGCGGGGCCGGGGCCGGGTTCCTTGATCTGTTGCGGGGCGGGCTCCGCGGCCCCCGGGTGCGCGGGAACGACCACGATGAAGCTGTGCACCGGGTCGATTCCGGCTACCGGAAAAAGCGCGATGAGGGACTCGAGTTGAACGTGAGGTTCGGTCGCCCATTCGGTCAGCCGGTGCACGATCGCTCGATCTGTGGCGGCGGGCACCGCGGCCAGAAACGCCTGGCCGACCACGAACGTCCACGGCACCGCGTCCTGCGGCGACACGGCAACGACAACGCGTCCCTCAAGCATGACCGCAGTCTACCCACCCGTCGTCACCGCGCCGGGCAGGGTTTTCGGGCCCGCTGAGGATCAGTCCGGAGGCACGAAGAAGGCCCACTCCGGAAGTCGGCCAGATCCGAGCATTTCGTTGAGCAGCAGCGCCATGCTGTATTGCTCGTCGATGCTCAGAGCCTGCTCGAGAAACAGGCCGGCCACCGTGCCGCGTCCCAGAGCCCAGGACAACCAGGCCAGCATGCACAACGGCGCGGGTCTGGTGGAGCGTGGGGCCAGCGCCACGACACGCTTCAACACGGCGATGCCGACGGAGCAACGTGCCGGATCCGGTCGATCCACGCAGGTGCCGATCAGGCGAGAGCCGATCTGCCAGGCCTGCGCGCGTTTCGCCTGCGTCTCAGCCCGGGCCGCCCGCACCGCGCAGTCGAACCCGGCGTCGTCGATTCGGCTGTCGTCGATTCGGCTGTCGTCTAACCCGGCCAGGTCCTGTGCCACGATGTCGCCGAGACTTCCTCCGAACACCTTCTGCAGGGCGCTGTAGCGCCGGTGCGACTCACGAGCGTCGAAGCCGGCCTCGCGGCCGAACGCGATCTGCAGCATCATCTGGTCACGCGTTGACGGTGGCTGCATCGTGAACAGCAACAGGGCGGCATCATCGGCTGATAGCGCTGCGGCGGGGATTGCCAGAAAACGCTCGGTGAACCCGACCGTGTCGACGAGGTCGCGCAGCAGAGGAACAGACGCGGCACCGGAACAATCGGAGCCCCGAGCGAGCCGTCGGTAACGGCGGGCGACCCGTTCTTTGGCGGCCAGGTCTACGTCAGGCAGCTCGGTGCCGCTGTGCACCGTCGCGAGCTCCTGCCGCACCTCAGCGGGAATGCCGGTTGTCGCCGCCGACGCGGTGATGTCGGTGAGCGGATGTCCCTCTGCCGGGCATTCCGGGTCCAGGTACGAACCCCAGGCATCCGAGCCGACGCAGAGCGCATCACGCACCAGGAACCCGCTGAGCTGCGCCCGGCTGATCAGGCTCTCGGTGAAGCGGTCGTGGGGGATTCCCCGGGCCGCCGCGAAGCTGTCATCGGTGTAGGTCACCGGCACGAGGGCATCAGCTCCGGGGATCTTGCAGATCGTGCCCACCAGTGACGTCGCGATGCGCTGATGCACCCGCTGTGGAGCGTCGGGATCGGGAAGGTTGAACCGGAGCGCCCCGCAGGAGCGGTTGCCGCGCATGGCGACCAGAACGATGCTGTTCTCGGGGTGGAAGCCGACCAATTGCGGAACCAGAGCCAGAAAATCGCAGGCCTTGGCTGTTCTGACGATGTGTTTTGACATGCTGACACCGTGGCCCGTTCCGGGTCATACCGGCACTGGTGCGACTGATCTGTGCAGAACTGACGACCCGGTGCCGCTGTGCACTCTGATGCCCGGTCAGGGCAGCAACACCGTCACACCGACCATCGTCAACAACCCGAATCCGATTCCCCACACCATGATGGAGATCGACTGCCAGAGGATCACGTTGCCGCGGTTCGCGCCGAGGGTCACCATGGCCATGGCGGTGAGCTGGCTGGGCAGAATCGTCTGGCCGAGCATACTCACGCCGGCGACGCCATACCGGTCGAAGGCGCGTTTGAACTTGAGCTGCCGGGCCGAGAGCGTCTTCTCGTCTGATCGGCGCACCCGCCGCACATTCCCGGCCAGATAGACCAGCCCCAGCATCGAGGCGATGTTTCCCAGCACGGCGGCCACGATCGCCACCGGGGCGAAGACCCCGGCCACGATTCCCAGGGTGGAGCCGAAATAGGACTCAACAAACGGAATCGCTCCGGCGAGCATGATCACGAGCCATTGCAGGAGAGGGTCGGAGGCTTCGGTGAGGGCTCTGAGCTCGTCGATCATGAGAGCTCGTCGATCATGAGAGCCTGTCGATCATGCGGGGTGTCACCTCAGGTTGAGCCGGCCAGTCCGGCGGCCTGCCGGGCTGAACGGTGAGTCTACCGGCTGGGTGAGCCGCTGAAATCAGGAGTCCTCGTAACGGGACAGTTGGGAGAACCGCCCGAAGGCGCGTGAGGGCGCGGTGAAGTCGATGAGGTTCAGCGCATTGCCGGCGGGCGGGCAGCAGGCGCCGCGACAGAAGTAGCCGCCCCAGCCGTCGGCCGCCACGCACAGCGCGGAGACGAGCAGCTCCGCGTCCGTGAGCGCGTCGGCCAGGATGCCCACAAGCTGGCTGTGCGGCATCTCCGCGGCCTGCCGGAACGGCAGGGAGGTGAACACGACCAGGTGCACAACGTGTGCCTCCGGCAGCGCCTGCACTTCACCGACCAGTTCGAGGGCGCCGGTGTACATCAGTCCTACCGGTATGGGATCGCTGAGGGGTTCGCTGATCACCGCGAGAGGCTCAGCGTTCGAGGCGATGAGCAGCAACAGCTCATCGTTCGGCCGGTACCCGACGATGCCGGGGATGGCGGCCAGAAATCGTGCGGTGAGGGTTGTCGTCTCGTTCATACAGAGAGTGTGTCCCGGGCGCAGCGGCCCGGCTCGGCTCGGGCCCGATTGTGAGCCGTTCACGTCGACGCCGGCCTGTGGAGGGCGCCGGCCGGGCGACGCCACGAACCGCCGGGGCGGGTTACACCTCGTCGGCTACGGGAGCTGCGAACTGCGCCGCGTACAGGGCGTGGTACGCCCCGTTGGCGGCGAGCAGTGCGTCGTGGTTTCCCTGCTCGACGATGCGCCCGGCCTCCATGACGAGGATCAGGTCGGCGTCGCGAATGGTGGACAACCGGTGCGCGATCACGAAACTCGTGCGGTCGGAGCGCAGAACTTTCATGGCCTTCTGCACGAGGACCTCGGTGC
>JAWOHA010000245.1:0-23882 GCA_046496385.1 Cryobacterium sp.
CCGGCCTGTTCACCCTCCTCATCGCCGCCGAGCACACCGGCCAGAGCGTGCACGAGAGTGGATTTGCCCGACCCGGATGCGCCGAGCAGAAGCACCCGCTCACCGGGGGCGATGTGCAGGTCGAGCCGGGACACCGCCCACGCCCGACGTCCGGCGTGCCGCCAACCCCAACCGTCGGCGTGAACGGATGCCGCCGTACCTGATCCGGGGCGTGTCTGCTGTGTCACGGTGCGATCTAGACCACGGATTGGGCGTTGCGGCCGGCTACGAACCGGCTGAGCGCACCCGTTCGGGCCAGGCCCTGCAGGGCCAGCCACGACAACAATCCGGCCAGCAGCACGCCGGAGATGATGGAGGAGAGCAGATAGATACCCATGAACGCGGCGCTCGAGCCGGGGTACCACAGCAGCAGGTCGGTGATGGTGAGCGCGATGCCGGCCCCGGCACCGGCGAGCAGTGCCACATACGCCCGGTAGTTGCCGTAGAGGAACAATGCGAAGACCAGCTCGGCGCCGAGGCCCTGGGCCAGCCCGGAGACCAGAACCAGCGCACCCCAGGCATTCCCACCGATGAGCGTGGAGACCATGGCGGCGAGCAGTTCCGTGTACAGGGCCGCGCCGGGCTTGCGAATAATGAGGCCGCCGAGCACGCCGGCGAAGAGCCAGCCTCCGCCGAGCAACCCCTGCAGGCCGGGCAGCAGCGGTGAGAGCAGGCCGCCCAGCGGGTTGGAGGCCTGGTTCCACAGGACGAAGATCAGTCCGCTCGCGACCCCGATGATGCTGGCGACGACGATGTCCACGACGCGCCAGCGAAAGGTGCGCCGAGGCTGGGCCGGTGTGACATCGGGCGTGGAGGGTGAGGGTGAGGGTGAGGGTGAGGGTGAGGGTGAGGATGTGGGTGTGGTGTGCAAGGTCGTGCCCTTCTGTGGGTGACAGGGTGCGCTCCGGTGCGGCCGCCACGAACACGACCGCACTCGGGTGCGGGGCACGGGTTCGAGAAGTCTCCCTGCGCTGGCATGATCCAGATCAGGTTCGACGGTCGAAGCGTTGACAGCTTCCTCTCAGCCCGGTCTTCCGGACTCCCGTGTTCCCCAGCAGTCTAACCCCAGCCGAGCGGGTCTGTATGGTCACCGGCCAAAGCTTCGAATGAGGGTTCACCGGCATTCTTTGATAAACTCCCCACTGATTCTTTTTTCCAACTCTGGGGGTGGCTCGTCAGGATGACTATGGCTCTGCTCACATGCGACCCGGCTCCCCGCGCTTCTCTTAGCGACACGGGCACCTTCCCGCACTCCGGCACCAACGGATTCGTCTCGTCCTGGGGCGAGAATCTGTCCGGCACGCCGTCCGGATCGCGTTTCTAACATTCCGGCAGGGACGCCCTCAGCCGGCTCCCGACCCTGCGTGAACGCCCCCGACGCCTGAATCTTGAACGAGGATACTTCTTCCGTGCTCTTTGCTTTTATCATCGCCACCGCGGTTCTCGCCCTCTCGGCCCCGCTACTCGGCCGCCTGCTCGGCCGTAATGCCGGCTGGGTGCTGGCTATCGGGCTGGCCGCGACCGGGACCGTGCTCTGGGCCACGTCCGGCGCCGGGCCCGAGACGGTGTCCGTTCCGTGGATACCGACCCTCGGTATCGAGCTGGCGTTCCGTCTCGACGGGCTGTCGCTACTGTTCTCGCTGCTGGTGCTGCTCATCGGCGCCGCCGTGTTCGCGTACTCGGCCCGCTACCTGCCCAAAGGCAGACACGGCAGTTTCTACGCCTTGATGACCCTGTTCGCACTGGCCATGCTCGGCCTGGTGCTGGCCGACGACGTTGTGGTGCTGTTCGTGATGTGGGAAATCACCACGCTGTGCTCGTTCTTCCTCATCGCACGGTCCGGGGCCACCGCTCGGGAACCGGCCATCCGCACCCTGCTGGTGACCGCGGCGGGAGGTCTGAGCCTGCTCGCGGCAGTCGTCGTCATGGCCGTCAACGTCGGATCCACACGCCTCAGCGTCATTCTGGCCGATCCGATTTGGGACGATCCGACCTTCGCCGCCACGGCCGGGGTGCTGCTGGCCGTGGCCGCGTTCACCAAGTCCGCCCAGTTCCCCTTCCAGGCCTGGCTGCCCGATTCCATGGCCGCGATCACCCCCGTCAGCGCTTACCTGCATGCTGCGGCCATGGTCAAGGCGGGCATCTACCTCCTGATGCGTTTCTCCGGGGTCCTCGGCGACGTTCCGATCTGGAACATCCTGCTCATCTCGGTGGGACTGATCACCGCGATCCTCGGTGCTGTCGCGGCGCTGCGCCGCTACGACATGAAGGAGCTGCTCGCCTACTCCACCGTGAGCCAGTTGGGCCTGCTCGTGGCCGTGATCGGCGTCGGAACCCCCGGGGCACTCATCGCCGCTTCCATCCACACCGTGGCGCACGCCCTGTTCAAATCGGCCCTTTTCATGCTTGTCGGCGTGGTCGACCACACGGCGCACACCCGCGACATTCGCAAGCTCTCCGGGCTGCGCCACACGATGCCCGTCACCACGGCCCTGATCGGGGCCGCCGCACTGTCCATGGCGGGCGTGCCGCCGTTGCTCGGCTTCATCAGCAAGGAGAGCATCTTCGAGGCGCTCCTGGACGCACCCGGCCCGGTCTGGGTGGGCCCGGTCGCGGCTGCCGGGGCCGTGCTCGCGGCTGTCTTCACCTTCGCCTACGCGGCCCGGCTGGTGCTCGGCGCCTTCGCCGGTCCGTCCCTGTCCGATCCGCCGCGAGAAGCCTCCGCCGCGATGCTGTTGCCCATCGTACCGACCGCGATCGCCGGGGTCCTCCTCGGTTTTCTGCCGATGCCCCTTGAAGCCCTGGTCTCCGACGCCGGTTCCGCGGCCGTCGGTGTCGACACCGTCGCCGACCTCGCCCTGTGGCACGGGGTCAACACGGCGCTGATTCTGTCCGCGTTCGTCATCGCGGTCGGCGTCATGCTGGTGCTCTACCGCCAGCGCATAGAAAATTTGACCCGCACCTGGGACTTTCCCTTCTCCGCCCTCGCCGTGGTCGACGGCCTTCGGGCCGGGGCCATCGCCGGCGGCGCCCGCGTGGGCGACCTCACCCGTTCCGACTCCCCCACCCGACACCTGCTCATACCCACCGTCATGCTCGTCGGTATCGCCGCGGCCGGCACGCTGAGCGTCGGCGTGCTGCCGAACCAGGTCGGCGACCTGACCCGCCCCTTCGACTGGGTTCTGGTGGCCGCTCTCCTCGTGGGGGTATTGGGTTCCATCCTCGCCCGTACCCGGCTGGGCGCGATCGCCATCATCGGCCTGGTCGGCTTCGCTGTCACGATCTGGTTCTACGTGCTCGGCGCGGCGGATGTCGCCCTGACCCAGCTTCTCGTCGAGGTGCTCACCGTCGTGGTGATGGTGCTGCTGCTGAGCCGCCTCCCCACGACGTTCCGACGCGCGTCCCCGCGCCGTGCGTTCGGGTCCGGGGCGATCGCGATCGCGTTCGGTGTCGCGACAACGCTCGGGGTGCTCGCCTTCACCGGCCGTCGTGAACTGTCCGAGGCCGGCGCCTACTTCGTGCGGGAGGCCGAGTCGGCCACCGGCGGCACCAATATCGTCAACACCATCCTCGTCGACTTCCGGGCCTTCGATACGCTCGGCGAACAGACGGTTCTGGGCGTGGCAGCCGTCGCGATCCTGGCTCTGCTGCAGTCGCGTGACCTGCTGCCCAAGCGACGCACCCCGATCATCGCCGATTCCCGGTCGCCGTTGCGCAACACGCACGACAACGCGGTCTTCGGCCGCGCCTTCACGCGATTGCTCGGCCCGCTGATCGTGATCATCTCGCTGCTCTTCCTGTTCCGTGGGCACAACGCCGCCGGCGGTGGCTTCATCGCCGCCCTCATCGGGGGTGCCGGGTTCGCCCTGCTCTACCTCACCGCGTCCAGTGACGCCGCTGCGCGCATCCGACTGCCGTACATGCTGATGATCGGCAGCGGCATTCTCATCGGAGTGATCACCGGAATCTTCGGCTACGCGGAGGGATCGTTCCTCACACCGCTGCACGTGGATATTCTCGGTGCCCATCTGACCACCGCGCTCGTCTTCGACGTGGGCGTCTACCTCACCGTGATCGGTGTCGTGCTCGCATCCCTGAACCTGCTGGGACGATCCGCGCCCACCAATTCCGATCTGTCCCCCCGCCCTGAACCGCTCACCCCGGCACGGCGCACCTCTGAGAAGGAGCTGTCATGACTCTGGCCATCTCCGCCGGGATCCTGGTCGCCGGCGCCGTTTACCTCTTCCTGCAACGCGGCATGCTGCGCATCATCTTCGGATTCATCCTGCTCAGCCACGGTGTCAACCTGATTCTCATGGCCGCCGGCGGCACGGACCGCCGTGCGGAACCGTTGGGCACCGAGCTTGACGCGAGCCTCGTTGCCGACCCGCTGCCGCAGGCTTTCGTACTGACCGCCATTGTCATCGCGTTCTCCATCACAATCGTCATGCTCGTGCTCGCCGTGACCGGCAAGACCGACGACGACACCGGCGATGACGATGGAGACGACGACGGAGACGACGAGGACCACACGCCCGAAACGAGAGCGGTCGACGCGGCCGATCACGGTGTCCGCGAGGCAGGCCGTGCTGACGCGGTCCCGGCCGCCACCGACGCCCTGACCGGAACGGCGGCCCAGCGATGATGGGTTCACTGCTGCCCCTGATGGTGGCCGTTCCGCTTCTCGCGGGCGCGACCCTCATGATCGTGCCGAACCGGTTTCGCCTCAGCGCGGCAACGTTGATCACGGTGCTGACCCTGTCCACCACGGCCGGTGTGCTGCTCATCATCGACCAGAGCACCGGCGGCGTCATCGCCCACGGCGTGGGTTCCTGGCCGTTCGGCATCGCGATCCCCTTCGCCGCGGACATGTTTTCGGCGTTGATGCTCACCGTCACGGGCCTGCTCGGAGTCACCTGCTCGGCGTTCGCCGTGGCCTCCGGTCACGCGAATCGGAGGTTCTTCGCCCCGCTGGTTCTGATTCTCATGGCGGGTGTCAACGGAGCCCTGCTCACCTCTGACTTGTTCAACATGTTCGTCTTCATCGAAGTCATGCTGCTGCCCTCCTATGGCCTGCTCGTGCTGTCCGCTCCCGGGATGGCCCGGCTGGCGCGCATCAAGGCGGCTCGCCTGTACGTGACCGTCAACCTGCTCACCTCCACGGTGTTCCTTGCCGGCGTCGCATTCCTCTACGGCGTCACGGGCACCGTCAACCTTGCCGAGCTCGCCGGTGCCGCCCAGGAATCGACAGGCGCCGCGATCGCCGGTGCTGTCTGCCTGTTCGCGCTGTCGATCAAGGCCGCCGTGGTTCCCGTGCACGGCTGGCTGGCCCGCACCTACCCGGCCACCTCGCCCGCTGTCACGGCGTTGTTCTCGGGGTTGCACACCAAGGTGGCCATTTACGCGATCTACCGTATTTACGCGATGATCTTCGACGGTGACAGCCGGTTCCTCTGGATCGGCCTGGTGATCTTCTCCCTCACCATGGTTGTCGGGGTGCTGGGCGCCGTCGGCGAGACCACCACCCGGTCCATTCTCGCCTTCCACATGGTCAGTCAGATCGGCTATATCCTGCTCGGCGTGGCCCTGTTCGGACTGCTCGGACTGACCGCGGGAATTTTCTATCTCATCCACCACATGATCGTGAAGGCATCGCTGTTCCTGTCTACCGGAGCCATCGAGGTGCGCTACGGCACCGGGGAGCTCAGTCAGCTGCACGGGCTGGCGCGCCGAGAACCGTGGGTGGCCGTGGCATTCTTCGCCGCGGCGCTGTCCCTGGCCGGCCTGCCGCCCTTCTCGGGCTTCATCGCCAAGCTCAGCCTGATCATGGCGGCCATCGACTCGGACCAGATCGCCGTCGCGGTGATCGCCATCGCCGTGAGCATCCTCACGCTGCTGTCCATGCTCAAGATCTGGTCGGGCGTGTTCTGGGGCAAGCCGTCCACGGATGAACCCGACGATGCGGCCCTGCTGCGGTCGGGCGGGACCGTCGGCTCGGGAGCCCTGCTCACGGCCGCGCAACCGGCATCCGCCGTGCTCGCGCGGCCCCGCATCGGCTTCGCCCTGCTGGCCCCCGGCCTGTTCCTTGCGCTGGTCACCCTCTCCCTCGGCGTGGGCGCGGAACTGCTGCTCTCGCTGGCGCAGATCGCCGCCGAGGGCCTGATCGATCCGAGCGGCTATATCGCGGCGGTGATGGGCTCATGAGCTGGCTGACGTGGCCCTTCCGACTGATCGCCTTCACGGGCTGGTTCGCGAAAGAGATCGTCGTGTCGAACCTCGCCGTGATGCGCGACAACCTCACGCCGGGTCAGGACTCCACGACCGGTATCGCCGAGCTTCCCACGCGGTGCCGCACCGAGTTTGAGATCACCCTGCTCGCCTCCCTCATCACCCTCACGCCCGGCACGCTGTCCCTCGGCGCCCTGCACACCGACGACGTGCGCACCCTCTACGTGCACGGCATGTACAGCCCGGACCCCGACCACCTGCGGGCCGCACTCCGTCGGATCGAGCACCGCATGCTGCACGCCATTCGACGACAGGACGCCACCTCATGATCGGCATCGATATCGGTCTGGGCCTGATTGCCGTGGCCATCCTCATTTCCGCTTACCGCATCTTCGTCGGACCCACCGATGCAGACCGTGCCGTGGGCGCCGACCTGCTGTACTTCGGCGTGATCGGGCTGATCGCCCTGCTGGGAGTGCGTTCGGGCAGCACCTCCACCTTCGATATTCTGCTCATCGCGACGCTTGTCGGCTTCCTGTCGGCGATCTCGCTCGCCCGCGCACTGACCAAGGGAGAACGATGACGATTCTCGAGATCATCGGGCAGGTGCTCATCATTCTGGGTGGGATCATCTTCGTGACCGGAGCGCTGGGCATCATCCGCTTCCCGGACGCGTACACGCGCGCGTCGGCCGTAGGCACCGCCGGCGGTCTCGGAGTGATGTTCGTCGTCACGGGGGCGCTGCTCATGCAGCCCACGGTGACGGACACCCTCAAAGTTGTGCTGATCGTGGTGTTGCAGCTGGCCACGTCGGCCATCGGCATCATCGCCGTCGCCCGCTCCGCCTATCTGGTGGGCGTGCCCCTGGCCCGCCGCGCGTTTGATGACCTCGGAGACCACGACGCCGCCGCGGTCACCGAGCAGGCTGACCGTGCCGCTGACGGGCCGCAGACCGGCAGCACGCGCTGAAGCCCGCCCCGGCGGGACGGGCTTCAGGGCTATGTGGGCGTGACCGACGCTACTTTTTGAGCGCTCGAATGATGTGCGAGAGCGCGTGCCCGGCCACGAGCAGGAGCGGGATGCCCACGGCCATGATGGCCACGATATTCGGGTCGAACCGGGCACGGCCGTTCTCGGTCACGTAGGCGCCGATCGGCAGCGACGCACCACCGCCGCCGCCGCCGGCACCGGCGCCGCCCTCGCTGGTCTCGCCGGCTTCGCCACCGCCGAACCCGTAGTACACGAGCGCGACCGGAACGATGCTCGCGCCATCGATCTGGATCGGCTCGCCGTAGGCCGACTTGACGCCGGCGGAGCGAGTGATTTCTGCAAGCTTTTCTGGGAGGCTGGTCATTCTCTCAGGCTACCCCGGCGCAGCGATCCACGCCCGAAGCGCGCGGTCACCCCGTCCACGGCCAGTTCCGCGCCGCGCCAGTCTTCGTCCGGGTCCCACAGGCCCACCGCCCCGCCGCTGTGCCCGAGTTGTTCGACACGCACACCGATCAGACGCACCCGAATGCCGCGCGCGGCGAGCACCTCGAACGCGGCGAGGGCTTCTTCGTAGATGCGCCGCCCCACGTTGCTGGGCTCGGCGAGGGTGCGCGAGCGGGTGACGGTGCTGAAATCGGAGTAGCGCACCTTGAGTGACACCCGGCGGCCTTCGAGGTTCGCGGCGCGCAGTCGCACGGCGACCTTGTCAGAGAGGTGCAGCAGTTCGGAACGCAGCCGGTCGACATCGCTCACGTCATGTTCGAAGGTCATTTCGTGACCCACGCTTTTCTCTTCGCGGTGCACCGTCACGCTGCGGGGGTCGCGCGCCCAGGACAGTTCGTGCAGTTTGTGTCCCGAGGCCTCGCCCACAGCGCGCTGCAGCGCGGCGAGCGGCAGCTGCGCGATATCGCCGATGGTGCGCAACCCGAGGCGATCCAACGTCTGTGCCGTACTCGCCCCGACACCCCAGAGGTGTGACACGGGCAGCGGATGCAGAAACGCGAGCGTCTCTGTCTGCGGAACCACGAGCAGGCCGTCAGGTTTGGCCAGGCCGGAGGCGAGCTTGGCGATGAACTTCGTCGACGCCGCACCGACCGAACACACCAGTCCGGTCTCGGCGAAGACCCGTGCCCGGATCAGTTCGCCGATCTGCGCGGGCGAGCCGTACAACCGGCGGGCGCCGGCCACGTCGAGGAAGGCTTCGTCGATGCCGAGTCGTTCCACGAGCGGGGTGAAGTCGTCGAAGACGGCCATGACCTGGGCGGAGTACCGCTGGTAGGCGGCCATGTGTGGTTCGAGCACCACCGCGTTCGGGCACTGCCGCAAGGCCACCGACATGGGCATGGCGGAGTTGACGCCGTAGCGGCGGGCGATATAGTTGGCGGCCGTCACCACGGAGCGTCCCGAACGGTGCCCGACCACGACGGGCTGGTCGACCAGGTCGGGGCGGTCCAGCAGCTCCACCGAGACGAAGAACGCGTCGAGGTCCACGTGCAGCAGGGTGGCGGTGCTGTCGTCGACGGGTTCGGTGGTGACCTGCCGCCCTGTGCCGTCCTGCCGTCCCATGAAAAAATCCTACCCGCATCCGCCGTGTGCGGGCCGGACCGGTCGGTCAGGAAAGCGACCTCTCGGGACAGGTTCGCGGATCGGCGTGCGCGGTCTCGATCCTCGCAGGCTCGGCCTCGACCAGCGGAACTTCTGCGCCTCGACCAACGGGATCGACCCGCCTCACCATCCCGCCGGTCGAGGCCCGAATCCTCGCTGGTCGAGGCGCGAGGTACGAGCGATCGAGACCCCGCACGCCGACCTCAAGACCTGAGTTCTCCACAGCCCTACGTTCGGGGAACTTATCCCCATTTCTCTACCTTTCTCGAGCAAACCTCACCCTTTCGATAAAACTGGGGTATGTCACAGACACCCCCGTCGGGCACCGCGGCCCTCGACCCAGACCCCGTCGAACACCTCCGCCACGCCGCGGAGCACCTCGCTGAGGCCCTACATGGTGTGAAGCTCCCGCTGCTGGATGACCCGGCCGCGGTCGACGTGATGATGATCCTCGAGGGGGCCGGCCGCACCGTCGATGCCGCCAGAATCGCCTCCACCACCGACATCGGGCACCGTGCGGAGCGTGGCCCCGACGAGACCCTCGCCCACAAGCTCGGCTGCACCAACACCCTCGACCTGATCACCGCCATCACCCGCGTCTCCGGCCGGGAGGCCCGGCGGCGGTTGAAGATCGGCGGGCAGACCGCCGAACGGTTATCGCTCGGCGGATACCTTCCGCCGCTGTTCCCTGCCGTCGCCGCGGGACTGCAGTCCGGGGAACTCTGCGTCGATTCCGCCGACCACATCGTGACGGGCCTGCGCAAAGTCTCCTCGCGTGTCGACTATGAGATGTTCCGCCTTGCCGAGCGCACCCTGGTCGCGAATGCGACCGGGGAGATCACCGACGACACCGACGGTGAACCGGGCTCGGGTATCGCCCTCCCGGCAGACGTCATCTACCGCCTGGTGCAGGAGTGGCTGGCGCGCCTCGACCCTGACGGGGTGGCCCCGAAGGACTACCCGCACGAAGCAAAGAGCACCATCAGCTTCGGAGCCCTCAAAGACGGCCTGCACCGCCTGATCGGCGGCGTCACCCCCGAACTGCGCGCCACCATCGACACCGTGTGTGCCAGTTTCATCTCCGCGAACGCGGTACCGACGTTTCTCCTGGTGGCGCGCGACGAGGATGACGCCCCGATCGACGGGGACCGGCGTTCCGCCGGTGAGAAGCGGGCGGCGATCATGCTGGCGATGTTCGAGAACGTCGCCGCCGATCCCCGAACCCCGACGATGGCGGGGGCGGCGCCGCTGGTCATGATCCACGTGAATGTGCGCGACCTCGACAACAACAGGGGTGTCGGCTGGATCGACGGGCAGGAGGCGCCGATCTCGATGCGGGCCGTGAAGCAGGCGATCTGCTCCGGTGGCTACCAGGGCGTGCTCTTTGACCAGAACGACGCGTTCGTGAAGCTCGGAAAGAAGAACCGCTGCTTCACGCCGAAGCAGCGGCTGGCGATCAGCTGTCGGGATGGCGGGTGCGTGATCCCGGGGTGTGGTGTTCCGGCGTATTGGACGCAGATTCACCACGTGAAGGCGTGGGCGAAAGATCATCGCACCGAGATCGACAACGGGGTGTGCATCTGCCGCCGGCATCATGCCGAGATCGAATCGTCGGGGTGGCAGATCATGATGGGGAAAGGCCGGCCGATGGTGCGCGGGCCCGCATGGGTCGACCCGACTCAGACGTGGCGGCCGGCGCAGACCCACCGGGCGAACCGGCCAGTCAGCGCGTGACCGGAGTTGGGCTGTCGTCCTGCGTGGTCTCGATCCCTCGCAGGCTCGGGCCTCGACCGGCGAGGGGGCTCGGGCCTCGACCGGCGAGGGTTCGGGCCTCGACCGGCGGGGCTGCGGGGCTGCGGGGCTGCGGGGCTGCGGGGCTGCGGGGCTAGCCGATCGTGGCGCCGAAGGCGAGACCCAGCAGATAGGTGACGCCGGCGGCGCCGAGTCCGATGGCGAGTTGGCGCAGTGCCCGGCGGAGCGGCGGTCCGCCCGAGAGCAGCCCGACCACGGCGCCGGTGGCGAGCAGCGCCACACCCACCAGCAGGGTCGCCACGACGATGGCGGCTATTCCGCTCATGCCGAACAGGTAGGGCAACACCGGCAGCAACGCCCCGGAAGCGAAGAAGCAGAAGCTGGAGCCGGCGGCGCCGAGGCCGGTGCCGATCGCCTCGTGCTCGTCGACGACACTGCCGGGGCGGCCGGTCATGTCAGCGGGGCCGGCTGCATGCTCGACGGTGCGCAGCACCTGACGCGCGTGCGCTTCGGCTTTCTCAGGGTCCATTCCGCGGGCCCGGTAGACCAGGGTCAGCTCGTTGGCACCGAGGTCGAGGTTCGACAACACCGTACGGTCGGTGGGGGTGGCGGTGGACGCCTCGAGCAGTTCCCGCTGGGAACGCACCGACACGTACTCCCCCGCACCCATCGACAGTGCCCCGGCCAGCAGGCCGGCGAGGCCGGTGAACAGGATCGTCACCGGAGCGACGCCGGTGGCGCCGATGCCGAGCACCAGGGCGAGATTGCTGACCAGCCCGTCGTTCACACCGAACACGGCCGCGCGAAAGGTACCGGAGAGTCGTTTTCTGCCGCGGGCGGCGAGGCCGCGCACGACCTCCTCGTGGATGCTCTCATCGGCGGCCATGGCGTCGGTGGCGTCACGGTCATGGTCGTACGGAGACCGGGATTCGGCGCGCTGGGCGAGGGCCAGCACGAACACCGAGCCGAAGCGCCGCGCGAGCAGGCCGAGCACCCTCGATGGCAGGGCTCTGCGGCGAGGCGTGCCCACCTGGTCGCCGAGCAGGTCGCGCCAGTGCTGCTCGTGGCGGCCCTCGGCCTCGGCGAGGGCCAACAGAATGGCCCGCTCTTCCCCCGCACGACGTCCGGCGAGATCGCGGTACACGGCGGCCTCGGCCTGTTCATCGGCGAGGTAGCGCCGCCACCGGCGAATATCCGCCGTGCTCGGGGCGTGCTCGGCCGCTTCGGTCACGACGGGTGATTCGGCTCGGGCATGGGCGCGGCCTCGAGCAGGCTCTCCGGCACCTTCGCAGAAGCGTGCGGGCCGGAGCCGTCCAGGCCGAAGAAGGGTTCCTCGAACGCGACTTCCCAGACCTCTTCGCGCACGCTGGTCGGCGCGTACAGCGCCGACCCGCTGCTCGACCCCGGCGCCACGATCACGCCGATCGGGTCCTGGGCGAGCGAGTCGGGGAAGCGGCGACGGTCCAGGCGCACGATGACCTGAACACCCACCCCGTAGGCCGGGCCCGCGCCGGATCCCATGGCATCGGCGCCGGGGTTCCGGTTACCGGGTTCGCGCCGCTTCCACAGCATGTCTACTCCGCGCCCGCAACGGGGGCGGTGACCATGGCGGCGCGTTCCAGCACCAGCTCGCGCACCCGGGCGGCATCAGCCTGGCCGCGCATGGCCTTCATGACCGCGCCGATCACGGCGCCGGCGGCCTGCACCTTGCCGTCGCGGATCTTGGCGAGCACGCCGGGCTGGCTGAGCAGTGCTTCGTCGATGGCGGCGATCAGGGCGCCGTCGTCGGAGACGACCGCGAGTCCGCGGGACGCGACGACCTCGGCGGGAGTGCCTTCACCGGCGATGACCCCTTCGAGCACCTGCCGGGCCAGCCGGTCGGTGAGGGCTCCCTCGTCGACCAGGCCGATGAGCGCGGCCAGCTGGTCCGGCTGCACGAGGGACTCGGCGGTGACGCCGGCGACGTTGGCCAGTCGGGCCACCTCGCCGGTCCACCATTTGCGGGCGGACTGCGCGGAGGAACCGGCGGCGACGGTGGCCTCGACGGCGTCGAGCAGGTCAGAGTTGAGCACGTCCTGAAATTCCAGGTTGGCGAAACCCCACGCTGCCTGCAGCCGTTTGCGGCGCGCTGCGGGCGGTTCCGGCAGGGTGAGGCGGAGTTCTTCCACCCACTCACGGGACGGGGCCACCGGAACCAGGTCGGGTTCGGGAAAGTAGCGGTAATCGTCGGCGTCGCTCTTGGGCCGTCCGGCGCTCGTGACCCCGGTGTCTTCGTGCCAGTGCCGGGTTTCCTGGGTGATGGTTCCGCCGGCGTGCAGCACGGCTGCCTGGCGCTGGATCTCATACCGCACCGCACGTTCGACCGAGCGCAGCGAGTTCACGTTCTTGGTTTCGGTGCGGGTGCCGAGCGTGCCGGAGCCGCGCGGCCGCAACGACACGTTCGCGTCGCAGCGCACGTTGCCCTCTTCCATGCGGGCGTTGGAGACGCCGAGGGCCTTCACGATTTCGCGGATACCGGCCACATAGGTGCGCCCGATTTCGGGGGCGTCATGTTCGGCGCCCTCGATCATCTGGGTGACGATCTCCACGAGGGGCACACCGCCGCGGTTGTAGTCCACCAAAGAGTAGTCGGCGCCCTGGATCCGCCCGGCCGCCCCGCCCATGTGGGTGAGTTTGCCGGCGTCGTCTTCCATATGCGCGCGTTCGATCAGCACGGTGATCTGACGCCCGCTGTCCAGTTCGATGGTGAGCGAACCGTCGTGGCAGATCGGGTCGTCGTACTGGCTGGTCTGAAAGTTTTTCGCCGTGTCGGGGTAGAAGTAGTTCTTGCGGGCGAACCGGGAGTGTTCGGCGATCTCACAACCCAGGGCGAGCCCCAGGCGAATGCTCGACTCGATCGCCTGCCGGTTCATCTGCGGCAGCCCGCCGGGGAGTCCGAGGCAGGTGGGGCAGGTGTTGGTGTTGGCGCCCTGCCCGAATTCATTGGCGCAGCCGCAGAACATCTTCGTTTTCGTGTTCAGCTCCACGTGAACTTCGAAGCCGAGGACCGGCTCGAACAGCTCGAGGGCTTTGTCGTAATCCATGAGTTCGGCTGCAGACATTAGCGGGCTCCCTGGGCAGTGGTGAATGACGGGGCGGTGGTGACGGAGTCGGTGCGCGGCGCGCGGATCAGCGCCGGCGCCTGGTCGAGCATGGTGTGGCCCCAGCCGGCTTCGAGGAGCTTCTCAATGGCGGCGCCCACGGTGTACAGTCGGGCGTCCTTGCGGGCCGGCGCCATGATCTGCAGGCCGACGGGCAGGCCGTCTTCGGGCGCGAGGCCGATCGGTATGCTCATGCCGGGGATCCCGGCCAGGTTCGCCGGGATCGTGGTGATGTCGCCGAGGTACATGGCCATCGGGTCATCCAGCTTGTCGCCGAACCGGAACGCGGTGGTCGGCGCGCTCGGAGACACGAGCACGTCGACGCTGGCGAAGGCGGCGTCGAAGTCACGCTGAATCAACGTGCGCACCTTCTGGGCGCTGCCGTAGTAGGCATCGTAGTAGCCGGTGCTCAGCGCATAGGTGCCCAGGATGATGCGGCGTTTGACCTCGGGGCCGAAACCGGCTTCGCGGGTGGCGGCCATCACGTGCTCGCTGGTTTTGCTGCCGCTCTCCGGATCGACCCGGATACCGAAGCGCACCGAGTCGAAGCGGGCCAGGTTGCTGGAGGCCTCGGCGGGCAGGATCAGGTAGTACGCGGCCACGGCGTACTCGAAGTTCGGGGCGGAGACCTCGGTGATTTCCGCGCCGGCGGCGGTGAGCAGCGCCAGGGTCTCGGTGAAACGCGCGGTGACGCCGGCTTGAAAACCCGGGCCGGCCAGTTCCTTGATGACGCCCACCCGCACGCCCTTGAGCGCGCCGTCGGCGAGACCGGCGAGGGCCGCGCCGGCCATCGAGGGCCAGGCATCCGTCAGAGAGGTCGAATCGAGAGGGTCGTGCCCACCGATCACGTCGTGCAGCAGAGCCGCGTCGAGCACGGTGCGGGACACCGGGCCGATCTGGTCGAGCGAGGAGGCCAGCGCGATGGCACCGTACCGGGAGACACCGCCGTAGGTGGGCTTGACGCCGACCGAACCGGTCACCGCTGCGGGCTGGCGGATGGATCCGCCGGTATCGCTGCCGAGGGCCAGCGGTGCCTGAAAAGACGCCACGGCCGCGGCCGAGCCGCCGCCGGAGCCGCCGGGAATGCGGTCGCGGTCCCAGGGGTTGCGGGTGATGCCGTACGCGGAGTGCTCGGTGGAGGACCCCATCGCGAATTCGTCCATGTTGGTTTTGCCGAGCAGAACCAGATCTGCGGCGCGCAACCGCGCCACGACGGTCGCGTCATACGGCGGCACCCAGCCCTCGAGAATCTTCGAACCGGCCGTGGTCGGCATGTCGAGCGTGGTCAGCACGTCTTTGACGGCGATGGGCACGCCGGCGAGCGGGCCGAGCGTCTCACCGGCGGCCCGCCGTTCGTCGACGCGGGCGGCCGCGGCGAGAGCGCCGTCTCGGGCCACGTGCAGAAAGGCGTGCAGGTCGGTGTCGACGGCGTCGATCTGGTCAAGGTGCGCCTGTGTGGCATCGACGCTGCTGATGGAGCCGTTCGCGAGAGCGGCGCCGAGTTCAGCGGCGGTCAGACGGGTGAGATCGGTCATGGGTTACTCCTCATCCAGGATGGCGGGCACCCGAAACTTGTCGCCGGCGCGCGCGGGCGCACCGGACAGGGCCTGCTCGACGGTGAGCGAGGGAACGACGACGTCCTCCCGAAACACGTTGGTCAGCGGCATCGGGTGACTCGTCGCGGGAACGTCCGCAGTGGCGACCTGGGAGACCTTCGCCACGGATTCCACGATCTGGCCGAGGTCCTTGGCCAGGTTGGTGATTTCTTCCGGGCTCAGGTCGATCCGAGCGAGGTGTGCCAGATGGGCTACCTGCTCGGTCGTGATTGCAGACATGTTGCTCCAAACGCATTGTGGTGAATCCGTCAATTCTATTCGAGCGAGCGCGGCAAACATCCCCGAGCGTTCTATGTTGGTGGTTGACCCGAAGGGAGGAACGCTGTGAGCCGATCTCTACCCCCCGCCGCGGGCACCGACCGAGAGCCGTGGCACAGTCGGCCCGTCGATGCCGTGCTCGAGTCTCTGCAGAGCTGCCCGGAAGGCCTGAGTGAGGCCGAAGCGGCTGAGCGGCTGGGCCGGCACGGCCCGAACGAACTCGAGTTCGCGGTGTCCACCCCCTGGTGGCTCACCCTGCTGCGGCAGTTCAGGAGCCCGCTGATCTACATTCTGCTCGTCGCTGCCGTGATCACCGGCGTGCAACAGCACTGGGTCGACTCCGTCGCCATCTTTCTGGTGCTCATCATCAACGCGGCTCTCGGCTACAGCCAGGAGCGCAAAGCAGAGCGGGACGTGAAAGCCCTGCGGTCCCTGGCCACCCCGAGCTGCCGGGTGGTCCGGGACGGCACCGAGCAGGTCATCGGCACCCGAACAGTCGTTCCCGGGGATCTGCTGCTGCTGGAAAGCGGTGAACGGGTCGTCGCGGATCTGAGGTTGGTTGACGCGAACGCGCTGCAGATCGACGAGTCCATGCTCACCGGCGAGTCCGAAGCGTCCGCGAAGCACATCCGCGAGCTGCCGGAAGAGACCGTCGACGCCGACAAAGCCAATATCGCCTTCAGTGGAACCTTCGTCTCCAGCGGCCGCGGCCGCGGTGTCGTCATCGCGACCGGTGCCGACACTGCCCTCGGCACCATCAACAAGCTCGTGCAGGGGCCGCGCGTGAAATCTCCCCTCCAGGTGCTCATTCACGACCTGGAACGGCGCATCGGCATCATCGTTCTGGTCGCGCTCGTGCTCATTTTCATCAGCGGCCTGCTGCTGGGAAATGACGCCTCGACGATGTTCCGCACCTCGGTCGCCCTCGCCGTGGCGACCATCCCCGAGTCGCTGCCCATCGTGCTGACCGTAGCCCTGGCTGTGGGGGTCTCCCGCATGGCCAAACGCAACGCGATCGTGCGCACCCTGCCGGCGGTGGAGACCCTCGGATCCACGAACATCATCGGCTCCGACAAAACGGGCACCCTCACCGAGAACCGGCTCACCGTGGAGCGGGTCTGGACCACCGCCGGTATGGTCGCCGTGGTCGCGGACCAGTCGGGTGCCGGTGTGGACGCCGAGCAGGCGCCCCTGGTCTGCGCCGTGCTGCGTGCGGGGGCGCTGACCAACGAGGCGGTGCTGACCATCGAGACCGGTGAACACACCGGCGACGCGGTGGACGCCGCGATGGCTGCGGTCGCCGTGCGGCTCGGCGCGGTCACGGAGACCGAACGCACGGTTTCCCCGCTGGCCCATCAGCCCTACGAACCCGAGCTGCGGTGTTCCCAGACGCTTGTGCGCAACGCGGACGGCTCCCGGGTGCTGTACGTGAAGGGATCCCCGGAGGCTCTGCTGGAGGCATCGGCTCGTCTGGCCCTCAACGGCGGCGAAACCGGGCCGATTGAGCCCGGCCGCATTCACGAGGCCAACGACGAGCTGGCTCGGGAGGGCCTGCGCGTCATCGCCACCGGCTCCCGTGTCGTTCCGGAAGACGAAGACGTGTCGGAGCCTCTTCCCCCGGCCTCGGGCCTGACCTTTCTGGGCATGGAAGGCATGACCGATCCGCCGCGAGCGGGCGTCGCCGAGGCGATCGCACAGTGTCAGAAGGCCGGGATCTCCGTGAAGATGATCACCGGTGACCACCCGGTGACAGCGATGGCGATCGCGGCCCGTTTGGGACTGTCCGTCGAGAAGCCGGCCCTGACCGGTGCGGAGATGGCGGGCCTCGACGATGACCTGTTGTCCGCACGGCTGGACCAGACGAGCGTCGCGGCCCGGGTCTCCCCGCAGGACAAACTGCGCATCGTGCGCGCCCTGCAGCGCGGCGACCGCACCGTGGCCGTCACGGGCGACGGCGTCAACGACGCTCCCGCCCTCAAGGCCGCGCAGATCGGCGTGGCGATGGGTCGCAGCGGAACCGACGTCGCCCGCGAGGCTTCCGATGTCGTGCTCACCGACGACAACTTCGTGACCATCGTGCATGCGGTCGAAGAGGGACGGGTCACGTTCTCCGCCATCCGCAAGGTGACCTACTTCCTCATCTCGACCGGCGCCGCCGCGTTGGTCGCGGTGTCGCTCAGTGTGTTCGCGGCCGTGCCGTTGTTGTTCCTGCCGGTTCAGATGGTCTGGCTCAACCTCGTCACCAAGGGAGTGCAGGACATCGGCCTCGCCCTCGAGCCGGCCGAGGGGGACGAACTGACCCGGCCGCCACGTTCCCCAACCGAGGGGCTGCTCTCCCGCACGCTGTGGTTCCGGGCCGCGATCACCGGGGTGTGGATGGCCTTGGGCGCCCTGTTGACCTTCATCATCACGCTCCGGGCCGGATACAGTCTGGATCATGCCCGCACCTTCGCCTTGACGATGTTCGTGCTGTTCAACTTCTTCCAGGTGTTCAGCTCTCGCGCGGAATTCAAGTCCCTTTTTCAGCTTCGCCTGCTCAGCAACAAGCCTCTCATCGTGGCCAGTGTCGGCACGCTGCTGTTGCACTGGGGCGCGATGATGTGGCCGCTTTCGGCCGGGATACTCGGCATGACCCCGCTCTCAGCGTGGGAATGGCTGACCTGTGCGGTCGTGGGGTGCACCGTGCTCGTGATTGTGGAAGCGGAGAAGTTCGTGCGTCGCTGGTCCCAGAGACGCAATCCGGACGCCGCGGATTTCAGCCCGCGTCGGCACTGACGGCGGCACTGACGGCAGCGCTGACGGCAGCGGGGCCGCCGTCGAGCAGGGCACGAAAGCCGTCGGCATCGAGCACGGGAATGCCCAACGCCTCGGCCTTGCCGAGTTTGGAGCCCGCGCCGGGGCCGGCGGCCACGAAGTCGGTCTTCTTCGAGACGCTCGACGCGCTTTTTCCGCCGGCCGCGATGATCGCCTCCACGGCGCCGTCGCGGGTGAACCCCTCGAGCGCCCCGGTGGCCACGACGGTCAGCCCCGCGAGAACTCCCCCGGCGGCCTCGGCCGCTCCCGGCCCGAGGTGTCCCGGGGTGGCGAACTGCACGCCGGCCGCCGCCCACCGGTCCACGATGTCCTGGTGCCAGTCGACCTCGAACCAGGCGAGCACGGCATCCGCGATGATGCCCCCGACCCCGTCGACCTCGGCCAGTTCGTCACGGCTGGCGGCACGAATCGCGTCGAGGGAACCGAAATGGCCGGCCAGGGCGCGCGCGGCGACCGGGCCCACGTGACGAATGTTGAGGCTGACCAGGATGCGCCACAACGGCTTGGTCTTGGCCTTCTCTATTTCGGCAATCAGTTTCAGCGCACTGGTGGACGGCTGGGGGCCGGTCAGCCCGGCCTTCTTCTCGACAGCGGTCGGGTTGCGGCGAAAGGGCATGCGCACCTTGGCGACGCCGTCGTCGTCTTCCTTCGGCAGCCCGGTCTCGCCGTCGCGCACGACCACCTGGATCGGCAGCAGGTCCTCGAGGGTCAGATCGAACAGGCCGGCCTCGGTGGGCAGCGGAGGCTGCGCGGGCACGGTCGGCTGGGTGAGCGCGGCCGCGGCCACCTCACCGAGCACCTCGATGTCGAGGCCGCCGCGACTGCCGATGTGTTCGACACGGCCGCGCACCTGCGCCGGGCAACTGCGTGCGTTCGGGCAGCGCAGGTCGATGTCGCCCTCTTTGGCCGGGGCGAGCGGGGTGCCGCACTCCGGGCAGTCGGCGGGCATCACGAACTCTCGCTCGGTGCCATCGCGCAACTCGACAACCGGGCCGAGCACCTCGGGAATCACGTCGCCGGCTTTGCGCAGCACGATCATGTCACCGATCAAGACCCCCTTGGCCTTGACGACGTCCTGGTTGTGCAGTGTCGCCTGGCGCACTTCGGAGCCCGCCACGAGCACCTTCTCCATAACGGCGAACGGCGTGGCGCGGCCGGTGCGGCCCACGCTCACAACAATGTCCAGCAGCCGGGTGTTCACCTGCTCGGGCGGATACTTGTAGGCGATCGCCCACCGTGGAGCCCGGTTGGTGGCGCCGAGTTCGGCGTGCAGGGCGAGTTCGTCGACCTTGATGACGATGCCATCGAGTTCGTGCACGACACTGCCGCGGTGCGCCCCGTAGTAGTCGATGTAGTCGGCGGCCGCGACCACGCTGTCGGTGACCCGAAAGTAGCTGCTGGTGGGCAGGCCCCATTCAGCGAGAAGCGCGTACACCTCGGACTGGGTGTTCACGGGCGGGTCGTCCCAGGCGCCGATGCCGTGCACGAGCATGCGCAGCCGGCCCAGCCGCGCCCGCATCAGGGCCAGTTGGTCGGCGGTCTTGGTCGCGGCCTTCTGGCGCAGCGACCCGGCCGCGGCGTTGCGGGCATTGGCGAAGACCCGTTCGCCCGCCGCGGACTGCGCCGCGTTGAGCTCGTCGAAGGCGGCGACGGGAAAGAACACTTCTCCGCGCACCTCCATCAGCGCCGGATGCCCGGTGCCGGCGAGCCGACGCGGGATGCCGGGCACGAAATCCACATTCTCGGTGACGTCTTCACCCACGACGCCGTCGCCGCGGGTCGCCGCCGAGACCAGCACCCCGTTGCGGTAGCGCAGGTTGACGGCGAGGCCGTCGATTTTCAGTTCGCACAGGTACCGCACCGGGCGGCCGGAGCTGTCCGCGACGCGGTTCGCCCAGGTTTCGAACTCGTCCCGTGAGAA
Source organism: Cryobacterium sp. (assembly GCA_046496385.1). Lineage (GTDB taxonomy): Bacteria > Actinomycetota > Actinomycetes > Actinomycetales > Microbacteriaceae > Cryobacterium. The sequence continues at coordinate 20,364 of JAWOHA010000245.1, forward strand.
CACGTTGTCGAGGCTGAGCATGCGCTCGGCGTGGGTGACCGGGTCGAACAGTGTCGTCTCCGCGCGCCCGCCCACGGTTTGGGTGGGGCTGTCCTGACTCTGCAGCTCAGGATGCTGCCGTTCCAGCTCGGCCAGCCGCAGCACGAGCGCGTCATAGTCGGCGTCGGAGATCAGTGTGGTGTCGCGGCGGTAATAGGCGTCGCGCGCATCGATGATGCGTGCCGTGATCTGGGCCACTTCAGCGGCCGCGGCGGCGAGAACCTCCGGTGTGGTGGCGGGGCCGGTGTTGGGCGTGGACTCAGGCATCGACCGTGGCGGCGCTGACCGGAACGGCACTGATGGGAATGGCGCTGACCGTGCGGTCGATGGTGCACTGGCCGAGCACCCGGGTACCGAGGTAGATCACGGCGGTCTGCCCGGGAGCGACACCGGTCAGGGGGGCTTCGGGAATTATTCTGCACTCGAGCACGCCGCCCTCGCCCGGAACGATCTGCGCGATCGCGGGCTCGAGGTCGGAGTGCGCGCGAATCTGCACATGGCACTCGAAGGCGACCTCGGGAGTTTCCGGGGCGCGTCCCGCCCAGGTGTAGCTGAAGCCGGCGATCTCTTTCACGGCGAGGGCTTCTTTCGGGCCGACGACGACGCTGTTGCTGACCGGGCGCACTTCGAGCACGAAGCGTGGTTTGCCGTCAGCGGCAGGAGTGCCGATGGAGAGGCCCTTGCGCTGGCCGACGGTGAACGCCACCGCGCCGTCGTGCTCGCCGAGCTTGTTGCCCTCGCGGTCGAGAATGTCGCCGGTCGCCGGGGCGACCCGCTCGCCGAGCCAGCCGCGGGTGTCACCGTCGGGAATGAAGCAGATGTCGTAGGAGTCGGGCTTGTTGGCGACCGAGAAGCCGCGCTCGGCCGCTTCGGCGCGCACGAGGGTTTTCGACGGTGTCGTGCCGAGCGGGAACATGGAGTGCGCGATCTGGTCGGCGGTGAGCACGCCGAGCACATAGGACTGGTCCTTGGCTTCGGCGCTGGCCCGGTGCAGTTCCCGATTGCCGTCTGCATCCGTCAGAATGCTCGCGTAGTGGCCGGTGCAGACGGCGTCGAAACCGAGGGCCACGGCTTTTTCAAGCAGCGCGGCGAACTTGATCTTCTCGTTGCAGCGCATGCAGGGGTTCGGGGTGCGGCCGGCGGCATACTCGGCGATGAAATCGTCGACGACGTCGAGCTTGAAGCGTTCGGAGAAGTCCCAGACGTAGTACGGGATGCCGATGATGTTCGCGGCACGCTGGGCGTCCATCGAGTCTTCGACGGTGCAGCAGCCGCGGCTGCCGGTGCGCAGCGTTCCCGGCATACGACTCAGCGCCAGGTGCACACCGACCACCTCGTGTCCCGCTTCGACCGCGCGGGCGGCTGCCACGGCGGAATCGACACCGCCACTCATTGCTGCTAAAACCTTCACCATACGAGTGTACTCGCCCTGACCGGCTTCGGGCCGGTCAGGCGGTGGCGGTGCCGGTGGGGGCGCGGTCCGACATGCCGGCGGCGAGCGCCTGAGCGTGCGCCGCCGGCAGAGCGGCAAGCAGGGCGTCGACGTCGGCATCGGTGGAGGTGTGGCCCAGGGTGATGCGCAACGCTCCTCGGGACTCCACCTCGGTGCGGCCCATGGCCCGCAGCACATGCGAGGGCTCGGGGACACCCGCCTGGCAGGCCGACCCGGTCGACACCGACACTCCGGCCACGTCGAGCAGGAACAACAACGAGTCGCCCTCGCAGCCGGGAAAGCTGAAGTGCGCGTTGCCGGGCAGCCGGCCGGCCGGGCTGGGGTCGCCGTTGAGCACGGCGCCGGGTGCCGCGTCACGAATGCCCGCCACCACCCGGTCCCGCAACCGGGCGAGGCGGGTGTTCTCAGCGCCGGGCCGTTCCGGTGTGCCCGGCTGCAGAGCGGATGCCGCGACCGCGAACGAGACGGCCGCGGCCACGTCCTGGGTTCCGCTGCGCACCTTGCGCTGTTGGCCGCCGCCGTGGATGAGGGGTTCGACGGTGGTCGTGCGCCCCAGGATCAGGGCGCCGATACCGACCGGGCCGCCGATCTTGTGCGCCGAGACGCTCACCGCCGACACCCCGACCCGAAACAGGGCACGGCAGTCCAGGGGGATGTACCCGTAGGCAGAGACGGCGTCTACGTGCACCGGAATGCCGTGCACTGCGGCGAGCGCGGCGACGGCCGCGACGGGCTGCACGGTTCCGACCTCGTTGTTGGCCATGATCAGGCTCACCAGGGCGACGTCGTGGGGGTTGCGGGCGATGGCGGCCTCGAGTGCGACGGTGTCGATGCGGCCCAGAGCGTCCAGCGCAATCCACTCCACGACTGCGCCGTCGTGGCGTTCCAGCCATTCCACGGTGTCGAGGGTGGCGTGGTGTTCCCCGCCGGGCACCAGAATGCGGGTGCGCGGGGCACGCGCCCAGAACAGGCCTTTGATTCCCAGGTTGATGGCCTCGGTGCCGCTTCCGGTGAAGACCACCTCGATGGGATCGCACGAGAGGCTCGCGGCCACCCGTTCCCGGGCTTCTTCGAGCATCCGCTTGGCGTTCTGGCCCTGGCTGTGCACCGAAGCGGGGTTGCCGACAACGGCCATCGCCTCGGCGTACGCCGCGATGGCCGCCGGCAGAAGCGGCGTGGTCGCCGCGTGGTCCAGGTAAACACTCATACAGTCCTCGATCGCGTGAGGGGTCCTCGGGCACCGTTCGGGCGGCCGCTGCTGGTTCGGCCGCGACGATGGTCGGCGCGCGCGCTCACACTGATTACTCTAGAACGCATGACTTCCACCGACACCCTCCGCGATCTCGGCGTGCGGGTCACCAGCACCGGTGGCGAACTGCGGGTCTGGTCCGAACACGCCGACACGATGGACCTGTGCATCTTCGACGATACCGACCCGAACTGGATCGTGAAGACAGTTCCCATGAAACGGGACGACCACGACGTCTGGATGGGCAAGAGCCGAAACCTCACACCCGGGCGCCGCTACGGCATCCGGGTGTCCGGGCCGGCCGGACCGCGCAACTCCTTCCACCCGGAGACCACACTGATCGAGCCGTACTCGCGCGGCCTGATGCGGGTGGGTGCCGGGCAGTGGCAGTCGAGCGTCGTCGACGGCTACTTCGATTGGAACGGCGTGGGCAAACCGGCCGTGCCGCTGGACCACACGGTGGTGTACGAAGCACACGTGCGCGGCATCAGCCGGCTCAACCCGGCGGTGCCGCCGGCCCTGCGAGGAACCTACGCCGGGCTGGCCCACGAGTCCACGATCGCGTATCTCAAAGATCTCGGTGTGACGACCATCGAGCTGCTGCCGGTGATGTCGTTCGTGTCGGAGCAGCGCCTCATCAAGCAGGGCCTGATCAACTATTGGGGGTACAACACCCTGAATTTCTTCACACCGCACGCCGACTACGCCACCCAGGCCGCCCAGGCGAGCGGACCCGAATCGGTGCTGCGCGAGTTCAAGGGCATGGTCAAGCTGCTGC
>JAWOHA010000250.1:0-6299 GCA_046496385.1 Cryobacterium sp.
GTCGGTGACGGCGAGTTCGCTGCCCTCGACAAACGTCAAATGATTGATTCGGCCCACGGCCTGAAGGTCGGCGGTCGCCTGCGCGAGCAGAGCGACCTCCGGAGCCGTCCCACTAATTACAGCAGAGGTTACCGCTGTCTTCTGGGAGGCCTTCGCGTCAGTTTTGGCGCGGCGGATGCCGGTGAGCGCCCGGCTGGTCAGGTCGAGCAGGGCGGTGTTGCCCGTTTCTCCCGCCTGCAGGGCAACCGGCCAGGGTGCCCGGTGCACGGACTGTGCGTTGGACCACGACCAGGCCTCTTCGGTCGCGAACGGAACGAAGGGGGCGAACAGGCGCAGCAGGGCGCCCAGAGCGGTGCGCAGCGCCGCCACGGCAGAGGCCTGCTCCACGCTCGCGTCACCGTAGGCGCGGTCCTTCACCAGTTCCAGGTAGTCGTCGCAGAATGTCCAGAAGAAGCTTTCGGTGACTTCCAGGGCGCGGGCATGGTCGTATTTGTCAAACGCGGCCGTGGCCTGGGCGATCACCGTGCTGAGGCTGGCGAGCATGCTCTGGTCGATCGGCACGGTAATGCGGGCATCGGCCGCGCCGTCAAAGCTGAGGATGAACTTGGACGCGTTGAGGATCTTGATGGCCAGACGGCGGCCGATCTTGATCTGCGTCGGGTTCTTCGGATCGAACGCCGCGTCCGTGCCGAGACGGCTCGTCGCAGCCCAGTAGCGCACCGCGTCGGATCCGTGCTGTTCGAGCATGTCGGCCGGAGTGACCACGTTGCCCTTGGATTTGCTCATCTTCTTACGGTCGGGGTCCACGATGAACCCCGACAGAGCGGCATGCGCCCAGGGCGCGGTGCCGTGCTGCTGTTCGGAGCGCAGCATGGTGGAGAACAGCCAGGTGCGAATGATGTCCTGGCCCTGAGGGCGCAGCGAGTACGGGTACACCAGATCGAACAGTTCCGGGTCGCGTTCCCAGCCGGCGGCGAGCTGCGGGGTGAGCGACGAGGTCGCCCAGGTGTCCATCACGTCGACCTCGCCGACGAAGCCGTTTGCCTGGCCGCGCTGCTCTTCCGAGTAGCCCGGCGCGGTGTCCGAGGACGGGTCGACGGGAAGCAGGTCGCGGGTCGCCACGATCGGTTCGCTGTGCACGGCGTTGCCGTCAGAGTCCAGCGGATACCAGACCGGAAGCGGAACACCGAAGAAGCGTTGGCGCGAGATGAGCCAGTCACCGGTGAGCCCGTTCACCCAATTCTCGTACCGCACCTTCATGAACTCGGGGTGCCACTGCAGTTCGTTGCCGTGCTGGATCAGGCGCGCGCGCAGTTTCTCGTCGCGGGCGCCGTTGCGGATGTACCACTGCCGGGTGGACACGATTTCCAGGGGGCGGTCACCCTTCTCGAAGTACTTCACGGTGTGCACGATCGGTCGCGGCTCGCCAATCAGGTCGCCGCTCGCGCGGAGCAGGTCAACCGTGGCCTGCTTGGCGGAGAACACCGTCTTGCCGGCGAGCTGGGCGTAGGCGGCGACCCCGGCGGAGGACGTGATGACGTCGGGGGCATCGTCGATGAGGCGCCCGTCAAAGCCCATGATGGCGCGGTTGGGAAGGTCGAGCTCGCGCCACCACACCACGTCGGTGACGTCGCCGAAGGTGCAGATCATGGCGATTCCGCTGCCCTTGTCCTTCTGGGCGAGGTGGTGGGCGAGAACGGGCACCTCCACGTCGAACAGCGGCGTCCGCACCGTGGTGCCGAACAGGTGCTGGTAGCGCTCGTCGTCCGGGTGCGCGACGAGGGCGACACAGGCGGCGAGCAGTTCGGGGCGGGTCGTTTCGATTTCGATGGTGGAGGCGTCGGGTTTGTGGAAGGACACCCGGTGGTACGCGGCGGGTTGTTCCTTGTCTTCGAGCTCGGCCTGGGCGACGGCGGTGCGAAAGGTGATGTCCCACAGGGTCGGGGCCATGGCCTGGTAGGCCTCGCCGCGTTCAATATTGCCCAGGAACGCCAGCTGCGAGGTGAACAGCGCCTCGGGGCCGATGGTGCGGTAGCTCTGGGTCCAGTCCACGCTCAAGCCGAGGGTGCGCCACAGCGCCTCGAACTGCTTCTCGTCTTCGGTGGTGAGCACCTCGCACAGTTCGATGAAGTTGCGGCGGCTGATCGGCAGCTGATCGGCGGCTTTGACGCTCTTGCCGTCGCCGCCCTCGAAGGGCGCCACGAAGTTCGCGGTGTAGGGCAGTGACGGGTCGCAGCGCACTCCGTAGTAGTTCTGCACCCGGCGTTCGGTGGGCAGGCCGTTGTCGTCCCAGCCCATCGGGTAGAAGACGCTTTTTCCCCGCATCCGCTGGTAGCGGGCGATCACGTCGGTGTGGGTGTACGAGAACACGTGCCCGATGTGCAGGGAACCGGAAGCGGTGGGGGGCGGGGTGTCGATCGAGTAGACGGACTCCCGCACGGCCGACTGGCGGTCGAAGCGGTAGGTGCCTTTGGCTTGCCACTGGCCTTCCCACTTGGATTCCAGCCCTTCGAGGGCGGGTTTTTCGGGGACGCGGTCGGCAGTCATGACTCTCCGGTTTGTGTTGGCGGCACCGTGTTTTTGGTGAGGTGCCTGAATATGCGGTCACTCTAATGTACCGGAACTGTTAGACCAGTCGCGGCACGGAGGCCAGCAGGCGGCGGGTGTACTCCTGCCCGGGGTCACGAAAAATCTGGGTCGCCGCGCCGATTTCCACGATGCGGCCGTGCTGCATCACGGCGACGCGGTCGCTGATGTGCTGCACCACGCCCAGATCGTGGGAGATGAACACCAGGCTGAGGTCGTGCCGGCGCTGCAGGTCGTCCAGCAGGTCGAGGACCTGGGCCTGCACGCTCACATCGAGCGAGGACACCGGCTCGTCACAGATCAGAATCTGCGGTCGGGAGGCCAATGCGCGGGCGATCCCGACGCGTTGACGCTGCCCGCCCGACAGGTCGCGCGGGCGCTGAAGCGTGATGGACCGGGGCAGGCCCACGTCGTCGAGCAACTCGCCGACGCGTTGGGCATGCGCGTGCCGATGGTTTCCGGCCGGGCCGGCGACGGCGGCGCGCAGAATCTCGGCCACGTTCAGACGCGGATCGAAGGACCCCAGCGCATCCTGGAAGACGGCGCCGACGGATGCCCGCAGCGGGCGCCGGGCCCGCTCCGTGCGGCTGCTCCAGGGCTGGCCCAACACCCGCACCTCACCCTGCTCCGGCACGGTCAGGGCCAGCAACAGCCGGGCCGTCGTGGTTTTGCCCGATCCGGATTCGCCCACGATACCGAGGGTGCTGCCACGGCGCAGGTCGAGCGAGACGTCGTTGACGGCGAGGTGTCGGCTGCCGTCCGGACGGCGAAAGCTCTTCCTGAGGCCCGTCGCGGACAGCACGATCGGGGCGGCAGCGGCGTCTGCTGTTCTGTCGCCGGTGGTGGGCCCCGGCGCCGGCGCCCGCGCCCCGGACGGTGGCGGCACGGTCTCGGGCGGTCCGGGTGCCGAGAGCCGGGTGCCGCGTGGCTTGTCGGCGGGGACCGCGGCGACCATGCGGCGGGTGTCGGGGTGTTGCGGGCGGTGCAACACCTCGGCCACGGTGCCGGTCTCCACGATGCTGCCGGCGCTCATCACCGCCACGCGGTCGGCGACGCGGGCGACCACGGCGAGGTCGTGACTGATCAGCACCAGGGCGGTGCCGGACCGGGTGATCGCCTCGAACAGGTCCAGAATCTGCGCCTGCACCGTGACGTCCAGGGCGGTGGTCGGTTCGTCGGCGATCAGCAGGGGAGGATCGAGGGCGATCGCCGCCGCGATCAGAGCGCGTTGGCGTTCCCCGCCGGAGAGCTCTCCGGAACGCTGGTGCACGCGCAGGTGCGGGTCGGGAAGCCCGACGGCGTCGAGCAGTTCGACCACGCGACGGGCGCGGGCGGCCGCACTGAGTGTGGTGTGCAGGCGCAGTGAATCCCCGATCTCCCGCCCGATCGGGCGCAGGGGATCGAGGGAGACCAGAGCGTCCTGCAGCACGAGACCCACGGCTTTTCCACGGTGGGCGCGCCATTCGGCGTCGGAGAAGCCGAGGACTGATTCACCAGCGAGGCTCAGCGTGTCGGCGCTGACTCGAGAGCCCGCCCCGGCGAGCCCGAGCAGGCTGCGGGCGGTGACGCTTTTTCCGGAGCCGGACTCACCCACGATCGCGAGGCACTCCCCGGCCGCCACGACGAAGGAGACGCCCTGCACGGTATCGGCACCGGCGCGGTCGAACCCGACATGGAGGTTCTGCACGACCAGCGGGAGGGCACTCATACGTGCCGCAATCGGCGGTCCAGGGCACGTCCCAAAACCGTTGCGGTCACGGCTGTCAGCACGATGAACAGTCCCGGGAAGAAGCTCATCCACCAGGCCGACGTGATGTAGGTGCGGCCGGCAGAGAGCATGGCACCCCACTCCGCCGTGGGCGGTTCGGCTCCGAGCCCGAGGTAGCTCAGTGTCGCCGCCCAGACGATGGCCTGCCCGATTCCGAGCGTCGCGAGCACGAACAGCGGGGCCAGCGTGTTCGGCAGAATGTGCCGGGTCAGGATCTGGCGGCGGCGCAGGCCCAGAACGGTGGCCGCCTCGACGAAGGCGGATCGACGCACGGAGATGAGCTGGGCTCGGATGATGCGGGCGTAACCGGGGGCTGTGGACAGGCCCACCGCTACGGTCGCGGTGATCACTCCCGGCCCGAAGATCAGAATGAACAGCAGCGCCAACAGCAGGCCGGGAAAAGCGAACAGCACCTCGACCACGCGGTTCACGGTGAAATCCACGACGGGGCCGAGCATCCCGGCCATGGTGCCCAGCACCAGGCCCAGGCCCAGGCCGATCGCCGTCGCGGCGGCACCGATCAGCAGCGAGGTGCCGGTGCCGTGCACCACCCGGGTGTAGATGTCCCGGCCGGATTCGTCGGTGCCGAAACCGTGCGGGAAGGACGGCGGCAGAAAAGCCGAGAGCGGGTCGATGGCGAGGGGATCGCCGGGGGCCACCCACTGCGGAACGAGGGCAGCCAGGAGAAAGAAGACCGCCAGCACCGCCGCGCCGGCCTCCGCCACGGTGAACCGGTGCCGGCTCTTCTGCACCCGGGCGGGAAGCGGCGTCAGCGTCACGGGTTCTCCCCTCCCCGGTCGGCAAGACGCGGATCGGCCACACGGCTGGCGAGATCGGTCAACAGGGTCATTAAAATGTATACGACGGCGACGAGCATGACCACGCCGATCACGACGGGAACGTCGCGGGCGGTGACGGCACTGAGCAGGGTGCGGCCGAGGCCCGGCCGGGCAAAAATGGTTTCCACCACGACGGCGCCGCTGATGAGCGACCCGAACGCCCAACCGGACAAGCTGATCGCCGGCAAGGCGGCGTGCCGCACGGCATGAATCCAGCGCACCCCGCGTTCGCTCTCGCCGCGGGCCCGGGCCGAGAGCACGAACGGTGACTCCAGGGCGTCGAGCAGGGATTCCCGCATGATCTGGCCGAGGAAGCCGGCCAGCGGCACGGCGAGGGTGATCACCGGCAGCACCAGTCCGGCCACTCCCGCGGTGCTGATCGGTGGGAACACACCCAGCCAGATGCTGAAGACCACGATCAGGGCGGTCGCGAACCAGAAATGCGGCAGGGCGGCGGCGACGATTTCGAGGCCGGAGCCGAGGCTGGCGGCCGCGCGGCCGCCCCGGGTCGATCCGGCAGCCAGGATCAGGGCCAGCACCCACGCCAGGGCGAGGGACAGCACGGCGAGGAGCAGGGTGCCACCGAGCTGGCTCAGGACCAGCGGACCCACGTCGACGCCCTGAGCGTAGGAACGCCCGAGATCTCCGGTCGCCAGGCGTTGCAGTTGCTGCAGGTATTGCACGGCCAGGGGCTGGTCCAATCCGAACTCGGCACGCACGGCGGCGAGTGCTTCGGGAGACGCCTGGGAGCCCGGGCCTCCCAGCGCCGCCTCGGCCGGGTCACCCGGAATCAGGCGTACGGCGAAGAACGTCACCGTGGCGACCATCCACAGCACGAAGGCCGCCCCGCCCAGGCGGGCCAGTACTCGCAGCGCCCGCGGGCGACGGGCGACAGGTGCTCGCCCCGGCCCCACAGGCCCACAGGCGCCACAGGCGCCACCGGCCCTACCGTGGACAGCTCGGTCATGGCCTAACGGTTCAGCCAGGCGTCGTACAGGGACGGAGCGGAGACGCTCGAGAGGGTGCGCACACCCTGCACGTCGGCGCGGAGCAGAAAATTGTTCTGCTGATCGTAGAGCGGCAGAATGTAGAACCCCTCGAGGATC
>JAWOHA010000114.1:0-4570 GCA_046496385.1 Cryobacterium sp.
GTTTGTACTCGCAACGAAACCGGGTTCGGGTCTGGCCAGTGATCCACCCGACTCGCCTGTCATCGGTCTGCGCGCCATCTCCGCTGGCCAGCCGGGACGGTCAGTGTTGGAACGCGGACGTCGGTCTGGCCACCCGTCCGCTATCGTTACCGCATGCTCCCCATTCGTGATTGAACACCGGGCTGACTTCTTCAGCTAGCAGGTCTTCATTCACTGCGCGCAAAAACCGCGCCATTTTTCACGGAGCTCAACCATGCCCGCAACGACTCTGTCCGCGACCTACGCGGATGTTCTCAGACTCAAACACGTTCCCGTTGTTTTCTCGAGCGCCCTCACCGGACGCTTCGCTTATCCTCTCGTCGGTCTGCCTCTCCTCTTCGCTATAGAAGAAGCGACTCAGTCCTTTTCCGCTGCCGGTATCGCGGTCGGCGCCTACGGGGCTGGTGCCGGTTTCCTCGCACCGGCCAGGGCCCGCCTCATCGATCGATTCGGTCGCCGCCCTGTCCTTCTCCTGCTCAGCAGTGTTTTCGGGATGAGCCTGATCGCTCTCGCATTACTCACGAGGTCGGGTGCACCAGTCTGGTTATGCGTGACCGTGGCCGGCCTCCTCGGCGCGTTCGCTCCACCGTTGGGCCCGACGATGCGCGTCGCCTGGGCGTCGTTGGCCCCGACTCCAGTCCTCCTGAAAAAGGCTTTGAGTCTGGACGCAGTCCTGGAGGAGTTGCTCTACCTTGCCGGCCCGGCCTTGTCCGGACTGCTGTTGGTCATCATTCAGCCCAGTACCGCCCTACTCATCCCTGCCGCACTGATCCTGGTCGGGACAGCACTGATGATGTCTTCTCCCGCGATGGCCGCGACCCCGGTCGACGCGTCAAGCAGGAACGCAGCCGGCACTGCGCCCCTGCTCACGGAGCCGCGGTTCATCGCGCTGCTCCTGCCCGTGCTGGCAGCCGGCCTTGTGGTCGGCACCGTCTACGTTGCGGTCCCGGCCATGATTGCCACCCTCGGTAATGCCGCAGCGGTGGGGGGTGTCCTCGCCCTGTTCGCGGCCGGCAGCGCCGTTGGAGGCCTTGCCTATGGCGCTCTACACATCACGCTGTCCTCGCAGCGCCAGCTCGTGATCCTGGCGACGTTGTTCATCATCGCCTCCGCCGGTGCTGGCCTCGCGACGTCGACGATCTCCCTGGGACTGGTTATCTCGGCCGCTGGACTCTTCCTGTCCCCGGTCATGATCGTGGCGTATTTTGCGGCCAACGATTTTGGTGGGGCAACCCGCCAGACCGAGTCAACAACGTGGGTGAACACCGCTCACAACGTGGGTGCCGCGGCCGGGAGCGCGCTCAGCGGCTTCCTCGTCGAGAGCTGGAACGTGAGTTCAACGTTCCTCACCACAGCCGCGGCAGCCGCCCTCTTCGTCGCTCTTAGCACCGGCATCTCCGCGAGACTCTGGCGACGACAGAGACGACGACAGAGATGAGGATCGGCATCGTTGGACTCCTGCGTTCCACCGTACTTCTTGAGTCACCGAGCAAGTCGGAGTGAGCCTGCTCCTGCGGAGCGGCGGCTGGTTGCAGTGCTAGAGGGTGCCAGTCTCGGCAAGCCTGCGGCCCCGCGATGCTTGGAATCGGATCAAGTATCCGTCAGGGTCTTGCACCAGAAACTGGGCTACGCCGGCCTCGGTCGTGCCGGTTCGGTACCACTTCGTCTCCGGCCCCATGAAGAGGGTCCAGCTCGCGACGTCAAGAGCGCTCAGGAGCGGTTGTATCGACGCCACAGTGATTTGGAAGTTGATGCCGCGGCCGAGAGGCGGCTCCAAGGCGGCAGGTATCCAGTTCCGCCCCGATCCTCTTTGCTCGAGCATGATGTGCGCCGTGCCGCTGGTGATGTAGGCAAAGCCCTCGTCGGGGCGGTCGTAGAGAACCTCGAATCCGCAGAGACGGCACCAGAAATCGAGGCTCGCCTCGAGAGAGGTGACCAGAAGCTCCGGGACCAGGCCGGGACCTGGCGTGCTGCCTGCGTCTGCCACGATGTCGGCTTTGAGCACACCTTCTTCATCTTCAGCGGAGGTGGCCGATGCCGCAGAGACACGGGTCGGCAACGTAGGCGTCATGCGCTTCAGCTTACGCTCCGAGGCCGCGCGAACGTCTCGCAGTCAGTGGCCGGCCTGGGGCTGCGACGTCTTGTCGACAACAGTGCGAACCATGCGCATCTCCCGCACGCCGGCCGAGATGCGGTGCACGGCCCTTCCCGCTGGCCGATACCCGAGAATCTCGCCCCTCTCGCTGGTCGAGGCCGAGCTTGCGAGGATCGAGACCTGGTGCGCCGGCCCCTCTCGCTGGTCGAGGCCGAGCTTGCGAGGATCGAGACCTGGTGAGTTGGCCTCTGGAGGGGGTTTTCGGGTTCGTCGTGCGTGGTCTCGATCCCTCGCAGGCTCGGGCCTCGACCGGCGGAGCCCTCGGGCCTCGACCGGCGGAGCTCTCGGGCCTCGACCGGCGGCAAGCTCGACCCTGGTGGAGTACTCGATAGAGCGAGTGGCCACCGGCCCGACGATTGGTTCCGCATCGCGGGCAGCAACCGTCCTCGGAGTTCTCTGTCGGTGCGCTCCGCCAACCCGACCGGGCGTCGAGAGCACTTCCGGCGTACCGCTGATGCGATCCCCTCTCGATTTCGCCGGCCCCCACATGCTGGCATTGACTACTGAGGTTCAGCCGCCCTGGCAAGCTCAATCGGGTGAGTTCAGCCCACGATCGGTCGCTCTTCCGGGAGCGTGTAGTGCAGGTTTCTCTGCTTGACAGCCAGCGCCGCCGCGAGCGCGATCGGGCCGATTCTTCCGGCGAGCATCAACACGCTGAGCACGTATTTGCCGAATGGGTGCAGTTCAGCGCTGAGGCCTACGGAAAGTCCGCAGGTGGCGAAGGCGGAGATGACCTCGAAGAGTAGGCGGTCGAGCGGAGCGTCGCTGACGGTCATCAGAAGACCCGTCGCGCAGAGAACCAGCGTTGCTGAAAGGAAGGTGACACTGATCGCGAGGCGCAGCGTGCCGGCGGGAATCCTCCGGCCGCCCGCTATCAGGTGTTTGTCTCCGCGTGCCTCGGCGAGAATGGCGAGGAAGAGGACTGCGAGCGTGACCACTTTGATGCCGCCGGCGGTCGAGGCTGACCCGCCGCCAACGAACATGAGGGCGTCGGTCGCCAGCAAAGTGAGCGGGGTCGATTCGCCCGTGTCGGACAGGGAGAACCCGCCGGAACGCATCATCGTTGAGGCGAACAGCGCATGGAAGAGCTTCTCGGGGATGCTCAGCTGACCGATCGATTGATCGTTGGACCACTCAAATGCGCCCCAGGCGACAGCTCCGGCGCCGAGGAGAATACCGCTCATCGCCAGGGTCAGTTTGGTGTGAAGCGTCCAGCGTTTGCGGTTCCACTTCTGCATGATGAGGGTGAGGTAGACGGGAAACCCGAGGCTGCCGACGAACACTCCAAGCATGATCGGGACGAGAATCCACAGGTTGCCATCAAATTGGGTCAGGCCTCCGGCGTGCGCGACAAACCCCGCGTTGTTGAACGCGGAGATTCCATAGAAGAGTCCATACCAGATGCCCTCCCACCAGTTCTCTTCAATCAAGATGAATTGGGGAATGAGGATGCCGACGAGCACCGCTTCGATCGTGAGCGTGGTCACTACCACCGTGCGCAGCAGCGTCCCCACTTCGCCGATCTTGGAAGTGCCAAGGCTCTGCTGCACAAAGAGTTTTCCGCCCAGGCCGAGCTGGCGGGTCACCGCTCTCGCCAGCAGCAGCGCGATTGTGACGATACCGAGCCCGCCAAGCTGGATCGCGATGAGAATCACGACCTGACCGAAGAACGACCAGTGGGTGGCCGTGTCGACTGTCGTGAGCCCCGTCACGGTAACAGCTGAAACCGCCGTGAAGACCGCGTCGGTCAGCGGGGTCTGGCGACCATCAGCCGCTGCGATCGGTAGTGACAGGATGCCGCTGAACAGCGCCGCTACAGCGACGAAAATTAGCGCTGCCGCTCGCGATGGTGATCGCTTGATGAACTTGCGGAGCATATGGCCGGACTGTAGCCCGCTCAGGTTGCGCGTGCGCGGCTGTGGCATCCTCTTCCTCCGTCGACGATCCTGTCGCCGACCCGGCTTCCCGGCATTCCAGCTCCCACGATAGACGCACCTCGCGAAACCGAGTGCATACAGGCCGGTCTTGTCTCCAGTTGTACGAGCGAGAATCGGGAAACGGCCATCGAGACAATCTGACGAGACGTGACGCAGGCAACCTCGCTGGCTCGTCATCGGAATCGTTGTCGTCATCGGGATTGCGCTCGTGATCCTCCACAAACGGCATGCTCGGCAACGCCGCCGACACGGGCGCGATGCACCGTCGAGTGCAGTGCCTCAGGACTCCCGTGTCGACAAGGGCCGAAAACCGTTTTGGCGAGAAAGAAGGGCAGCCAGAAGTCTCGGCGCCAGAACCCGCGGAGACCTATCAAGCCCATTGCGAGGTTCACTCCAGCCACCTCGGGCTGCGACGATGTGTGGACACCCGGAGCGGAGC
>JAWOHA010000110.1:0-4514 GCA_046496385.1 Cryobacterium sp.
CCCAGTCGCCCTCGAGCAGGGCAGCAACCTCGTCGCGGTCGGTCGGCAGGCCGGCCTCTTCGAACAGGTCGGGGCGGTAGCAGATCGCCTCGGGGCCGATGTCGGTGCCGTAGCCGATCAGCTGGCCGTCGGTGGTGGTGGCGGCGTCGGTTTTCCACGACAGCCAGCGGTCGTTCACGTCGGCGGACGTGAGGTCGACGAACTGGTCGGGGTACTGCAACAGTTCGGGCAGCCAGTCCACCTCGATGGCTTCGATGTCGCTCAAGCCGCTTCCGGCGGCCAGGCGGGTGGTGAGGTTGTCGCGGGCCTCGTTGGTGGTGGCGGCCTTCTTGTGCACGATGGTCACACCGGGGTTGGCGGCCTCGTACGCGCCGAAGAGGTCTTCGTAACCGAACTCGTTGAACGTGGCGACGGTCAGCTCCACTGACCCGTCGGCGTTGTCGGCGGAACCGGCGCCCGTCGAGCATCCGGTTGCCACCAGGGCAAGAGACGCTGCACCGGCGACTGCGGTAAGAACTGTGCGCGGAAAACGCTTCACGGTCACTCCTTTGTGTGTGCTGCGGAGACCTGTGATCGTTTCCCACACGGCGTGAGAGCGCTCTCAGGAGCAGTGCTTTGAGAGTATCGGCCCTGCGTGGCGTGCGTCAAGAGAGCGCTCTCACTTAGTTGTCACGGTTCGATCACGGTTCGATCACGGTTCGATCAGGGTCGTATGCCCGGCATCCGTGGCGGGGCCGGCAAGTGAAACATGACAAGCTCACACAGCGCGCAGAGATCGAGAACAGAGTGCGCGCTCATTACCCGGCCCCGGCCCCGGCCGCGCGGCACTGAACCCGTTGGAAGGCTTCCCATGCACGCACACCTGCAATCGGTGAAAGAAACCGTACTGCTCCGCAACCCCGGCGAGACTGAATTTCACCAGGCGGTGAACGAGGTCTTCGAGACCCTCGAGCCGGTGTCCCGCAAGCACCCGCAGTTCGCCGAGGCCGCCATTCTGCAGCGTCTGTGCGAGCCGGAACGCCAGATCATCTTTCGGGTGCCGTGGGTCAATGATGCCAACGAGGTGCAGATCAACCGCGGTTTTCGGGTGGAGTTCAACTCCGCGCTCGGCCCCTACAAGGGCGGCCTGCGCTTTCACCCCTCGGTGTACCTCGGCATCGTCAAGTTTCTCGGCTTCGAGCAGGTGTTCAAGAACGCCCTCACC
Source organism: Cryobacterium sp. (assembly GCA_046496385.1). GTDB lineage: Bacteria > Actinomycetota > Actinomycetes > Actinomycetales > Microbacteriaceae > Cryobacterium. The sequence goes on from JAWOHA010000110.1 coordinate 1,205, forward strand.
GGCATGCCCATCGGCGGCGGCAAGGGCGGCTCCGACTTCGACCCGCGCGGCAAGAGCGACGGCGAGGTGATGCGGTTCTGCCAGAGCTTCATGACCGAGCTGTACCGCCACATCGGGGAGTACACCGATGTGCCCGCGGGCGATATCGGGGTCGGCGGCCGGGAGATCGGCTACCTCTTCGGGCAGTACAAACGCATCACCAACCGTTTCGAATCCGGTGTGCTCACCGGCAAGGGCGTGGGCTGGGGCGGTTCGCTGGTGCGCCCCGAGGCCACCGGCTTCGGCGTGGTGCTCTTCGCGCAGGAGATGCTCAAGACCCGCGGCCAGACCCTCGACGGCCAGCGGGTGGTCGTGTCCGGCGCCGGCAACGTGGCGATCAACGCCATTGCGAAGGCGCAGGGCTTCGGCGCCCACGTGGTCACGGCATCCGACTCGTCGGGTTACGTGGTCGACGAGGCCGGCATCGACGTGGAGCTGCTGCGCCAGATCAAAGAGGTGGAGCGCGGGCGCATCTCCGACTACGCCGACCGCCGCGGCTCGGCCACGTTCGTGGCGGATGGTTCGATCTGGAACGTGAAGGCGACCCTGGCCCTGCCCTGTGCCACCCAGAACGAGCTCGACGCGCAGGCTGCGGCCCGGCTCGTGACCAACGGTCTCGTTGCCATCGCCGAGGGCGCGAACATGCCCTGCACCCGCGCCGCCACCGCTGTGTTCCACGACGCCGGGGTGCTGTTCGGCCCGGGCAAGGCCGCCAACGCCGGGGGAGTGGCCACTTCGGCCCTCGAGATGCAGCAGAACGCCAGCCGGGATGCGTGGACCTTCGAGCACACCGAGCGGCGCCTCACCGAGATCATGGTCGATATTCACGATCGCTGTGCCGCCACCGCGGATGAGTACAACATGCCGGGCAACTACGTGGCCGGGGCCAACATCAACGGGTATGTGCGCGTGGCTAACGCCATGCTCGCGCAGGGCCTCATCTAGCCCGGGTCTCGGGCCGATTCGGGCCGATTCGGGGGAGTGACACGAAATGGCCCGAAGCGCACCGGTCGGTCGTGGAGGGGAGCATGCTGCAGTGAGCCGACAACCCTGCCCGGGTCAGAGGCTGCACGGCCGATTCGCCCGGTGCGTCTGCGCCGGTCGCCAGGTGCGACTCAGATCAGTCCAGATCGGCCCCCGTACCAGCGGCCTGCCCTTCTCCATCATGATCTCCCACCCCGACGATTCGATCTCGGCATGATGCCTTCGGCAGAGACAGACACCGTTGTCGATTTCGGTGTGTTTGTTTTTCTTCCAACTCTTCACGTGGTGAATCTGGGTCCAGTACGCCGGAACGTCGCAACCGGGAATCACGCAGCCGCCGTCGCGCGAACTGATCGCGAGGCGCTGCTTCGGGGTGAAGGTGCGGTTCTTCTTTCCCAGCTTCACGAAAGCGTCGTTCCGGTCGAAGAGAATGCCCTGCGAGCCTCCGGAGCAGATCGCCTGCCGCACCGCCCGCATTGAGATCGGAGCCTCCTGGCCGTCGATCCAGCCCACACCGCGGTTGTTGTCGAGGTCCCGCACATTCACGTGGATCATCACCTGCGGTGCGGCACCGGCCATGGTCGGGGTGCGGGGGTCGGCGGCGATCTGCTCGAACATGGCCAGCATGATCGCCGCCCGCTTCTCGGGCGTGGACCGCGGGTCGACATCGACGGGGCCCGCTGTCTGATCGCTGTCGACCACGCTGTCAGTGGGCCGGAATCTCGGCACCGAATCGGCCGCGATGAAACTGTCGAACACCGGATCCAGGACGCCGCGCATCTCCGGAGTCACCGCACCGATCAAGCGATGCAGGCCGTCTTTCAACGTGCCAAACCTGATGGTGCTTCTCGGCCGCAGGATGGTTTCGACGGGCTCGACGCCATCCGGGTCGAGGCGGGCGACCCACTCCGTGACCAGACGGCGGATCACATCTGCCGGGAGGGCGATACCGGAGTTGGGTTCGCCCTCGGTCTCCTCGGTGATCTCACCGGTCGCATTCGCCACCAGAGTGCGCTCGGCCAGTTCGAACATCTCGTAGTCGGCACGCGGGAGGGCCTTGCGGAGCCCTTTCACGATGTAGTCAGCCGAGTCACGGCCCAGTTTTCCGGACTTGAGGCCCGCGGCGACCGCGGGGAAGAACGGCGGAATAGATCGGCCGAGGGCCAACCGGTCGTTGGTCTGCCCGCCGAGGTTCAACCGTCGGTGCACCTCCGCCACCGAGACCAGCGTCACCGCGGTGATGAGATCGATCCTGTTGGTGCAACCGAGCTTGTGGGCCAGGGTCTCATCGGAGTCGCGTTCGGCACGCTGGCCGACGTCGGTAGTGGAGCACACTCTCGCGGCATCGACCGCTCGGCCCGCCTCCTCGAGGATCATCATCACGTCGATCGCGTCGGGGTCATCGAGGAGCGGGATCTTGAGGTCATGCAGGGCCTCGATGAGGTGCTCTTTCACCTCGCGAAGTCTTTCCACTGGGTCTGCGTCGAGAACCGCGGTGCCCGACGGGATTGTCTGTGACATACCCCAATTTTATTTGAGCGCTCAGATCTGCCCGAGAAACTTTGGAAAATGTGAATAAGTTCCTCGAAGGTAACCCTGTGGAGAAATCACCTCTTGAGGTCGGCTTTCGAGAAGAGAGATCTCGTGAGTCGATCGTTGAACACGGTGTGGACCCGCTCCGACGCCCTCTGGCGAGTAGCCCCCTCATGGCAAGCTGATGGCGAGCCGAGCCGAGCCGCGCCGCCGTCGAGTCGCTTGAACATGGCAACGGAGCCGCTCGCTATGGCGACGTGCCTGCTGAAGGTTTCGTCGTCACCTCTCCCCGTGTATGTCTGTGTATGCCAGTTTTACTGGCTTTGATTGAACAGGTCTCTCGATGCAGCTGGGCCGCGATTCTTATCTGCAAGGAGCGAGCGCAACATTGCCAAATCGAGTTTGGTCACTTCGCTTGCGTAGTGGTGCGGTAAACATCGCGAATGTCCTTTAGCGTTCTACCGTCTTCGAGGCGCCAAAAGTACCAGCCGTTGGTCGCTCCGCCACGAACGTGCGAGCCGGCACCTGAGAGCGAGTTGAATGTTTTCCCGGCTACATCAAGAAGGCCGTCGGCTCGGATGATCGCGTCGACCGACCCCCATTTGCCTGGGCGAGGTTTGAGCCGAGTTCCGGTTTTCAGAAGCCCGGCAATGACGAGGTCTTTGACCTCAACGATGTCTGCATCCTTCGCGGGCGCGTCGGTCACCAAGCCGACATGATGAATAGGAACGGGCCAAATTCTGAGGAGTTCGTC
>JAWOHA010000242.1:0-4870 GCA_046496385.1 Cryobacterium sp.
CCAGCAGCGAGGTTGTGAATTGTTATAAGACCCAAAGGACAGAGCGCGAAAACCGCACCGGCCATTAGAACGTAAAGCCAATGGTGCTGTAGAGCTACGGGACTGAGAGCTACAACTCCAATCCCGGCAATGAGTGAAGCACTTTCGAGGACTCTCAGCAGTGTGAGACGCATCTGAGAGGTCACTTGGCGGCCTAACGACCTGAGCTCAGCGGACCCAGCGTTCGGCCGAAGGCCGACGTGGCGAGTGCATTGCCGACGGCCGCAGGCCGGCGAAATGCAATGCACTCGACACGAGCTGGGGTCCGCTGCAGCGAACTGTTAGGCCAATTCATTGCTCAGGAGAACCTTACGCGTCTGTGCTGACGAGGATGTCGCGCTTCGACCTTGACCTAAGCGGAGCTGGCACGACGTGCGTCAACCGAGCCGGCCTACTGGTCCAGGAGTTTTTCGATGTCGGCCCGGGAGATCTGGGTGTCGCGGAGAATCTTCGAGAACAGCCCCGGGCCAATGGTCTCACCGGCATGCACCGGCACAGAAGTGCAACGGCCGTCTGCGTGTCGAAGGAAGTGATGGCTGCCCTTGATCCTGGTGACCACGAAACCGGCCCGCTGTAGAGCGGTTATCAGAAGATGACCCGTGACCCGAAGACGGGGAGTCATGAGGCGATGCGGATTCGCTGAACCCCAACGAACTCTAGAGGCTGGGGAGGTGACGCCTCTTCCTCGAGACAAAGCTCTATGACCTCTTGTGCGCGCTCCATCAACTCGTCGAGGGATCGCGCTTGCGTGTGACAGCCGGGGAGTGCCGGCACCGTTGCCACGAGGTACCCCTCTGAGTCCCTCTCCACGACGACGTCGAACTCGGTGTACATGACCCTATTCTACGCGACGGACGTTTCGCCGCCCAACGTTTGAGGTAACCGACCGCCGGAGCGGCGAAGTCGCGGAGTGCACCTGCAAGCGCAGCTTGCAGGCGGTCCGTGTTGACCGAGTGGTTAGGCATCGGCGGCCTCCACTGCGACCAAACCCTGCTCTCCGCCGGAGAAGACATGTGGCTCACAGCGTACGAGAGCGCCAGGCGGAAACTGCCATGACTCTTCTACGGGCGACGAACCAAGAAGGCGGAAATGGCCCGTGGAAACCTCAATTGCCGCGACAGGCCGCCAGACTTCAGTTCCTTCGCCGAGCAAAGCCACATAGACCACGGCACCGCGAGAGCCACCTTCGGCTAAGGATTCTGCCGTTGCAAGAAACTGCGGTAGGTTGCTGAACTTGGAGCCAACACGTTCACGAACAGTAGGGCCTTGGTTCTTCCATTCATCAGGAGCGACTAGAAGTTGAAGGAAGCCTAAGCCCTCCTTTCCGTCCCAAACCAAACGAAAGCGTGCGCCGGCGCGCCCGACAAAAACGCCATAGGCGCTGCCGAATGCCTCGGGATGTAAGTGTTCCTCGACAAGCGTGGCGCCAGTGCCACGAACAACCTCACGAATGGATGAGTACGTTCGCATGACATGCCTAACCATTGATTATGTGGAAGCACGCATTTGCAGGGACCGTCGCGTTGAGGGCGCTCATGATGGGACCATGATGCTGCTTCTTGAGCACCTGTCAAGGTCGCAGGACAGACACGCACCCCCTTGGCGATCTTGAGAAACCAATGATTGTGGTCGTTCAGGGACTCCCTTGGCATGCCGCGCAGCGCTGGCCGCTGCCCTCAGCGACCAATCACCAGGAAGTGCCTCTCTTTGCGACCTTTGCGTCTCTGCGGTAAAGGACCTCTCGCGCGCTCCCGGGACGGCCGCGCGGCCGGGAGGCGCGTGACCCGGATTGAAACCGCAAAGGCGCAATGACCGCAATGTCGGGCTCTCAGGCTGCCCTTCGGGCAGGTTTCGCTTCTCATGGTCGCAGTGCGAGTCGTCCCCGGGAGACGTCGGCCGCCACTCTCAACGAGGAACGGCTCGAGGTTTCTGATCTTTGCGTCCTTTGCGTTCTTCGCGTTTCAAACTGCCGTCTCTCGGGCGTGGAAGGCGCGTGACCGTCGCAGGATTTGAAACGCTAAGAGCGCCAAGACTCCTAAGTTCTTTGCTCATAAGATGTTCTTTGCGCACTTTGCGTCTTTGCGGTAAAGAAGCTCTCGTGCGCCCCAGGAACGGCCACGCGGCCGGGGAGCGCGTGACCCGGATTGGGGCGGCAGAGACCGACGCCCCGTTGTTCACAACCGCCTCAGGGCACGCTGCTCGACCACGCCGTCAGGTCGCCGCTCTCGAAGTCGTCGCTGAAGATGTCGATCCCGACGGCGTTGTCGTCCCAGCCCGAGTCGTTGCCCGGCGCCGGGTCGACCACCCCCGGCCCCGGCGACGAGCTGACGGTGTAGCGCAGCACCCCGGCCGCCGACGCCGACACCGAGCCCAGCACCGTGTACACCACCGAGCCGCCGGCGGGCAGGCTCGGCCCGTCGGCGAGCGGCCCGCCGCCGGACGGCGCGCCGCAGGCGGCGCCGCCCGCGGCGGCGCAGGTCCACGAGGTGATGGTGAGGTCTGCGGGCGCCGCGTCGGTGACCACTGCCGCGGGGGCGTCGGAGGGACCGGCGTTGCTCACCGTCACGGTGTAGGTCGTGGTGGTCCCCGGCAGGACGTAGGTGCGGCCGTCGGTGACGGTGACGCCGAGGTCGGCGACGGGCGTCAGGGCGTCGACGTCGGTCGCGGCGTCGTTGGCCGGATTCGGGTCCATCGTGCCCGGCGCCGTCACCGTGGCGGTGTTGGACAGCACGCCGGTGGCCGACGGGGACAGTGTGCCGCCCACGCCGACGGTCACGGTCGCGCCCGCCTGCAGGTCGAGGGTCAGGTTGACCGAGCCGGCGCCCGAGGGCGCCGAGCAGGTCGACGCCGGAGGTCCGACCTGCGGCGTGCAGGTCCACGACACTCCGGTGAGAGCCGCCGGCAGCATGTCGACGAGGTTCGCCCCGGAGATGTCGGCCGGCCCGAGATTGGTGACGACGAGGGTGTAGGTCACGGCGGTTCCCGGGATCGCCTGGCTCGCGCCGTCGGTCTTGGTCAGCTGCAGGTCTCCCTGGGTCGGACAGGCGGTCGAGAACACGCCCACGTAGGTGCCCCAGTTGGCCAGGGGAGCCGGGTTGATCAGCTTGGAGTACTCGCCGAGATACCAGGTGGTGTCCCCGTCCGGCCCCGACGTCGCTCCGGTGTAGTCGCCCCAGCGATAGGGGCCCGTCTCCCACGTCGAGTACACGACACTGCCGGGTCGCACCGGCGCCTCCGCCTGGATCGTCCCAGGCGGGTCGCTGCCCAGTCGCCCCGTCACCCAGACCGCCGGGATGAGGGTGGACGAGGTCAGGGTGTAGCCGAGGGTCATGTCGTTGCAGTGGTTGACGGCGAGGTCCGGGAACAGCCGGTGGGCGTCCTGGCTGACGACGATGCCGGCCTGCACCACGGCCGGCAGGGTCGGGTCGAGCTCGGCCCAGCGCACCGCGTCGACTACGCCGAGGCCGGGGTTCATGGACATGCTGTGGGTCATCCAGACGTGGCCGTTGCGGTACTCGGCGTCGAGCACTCGCCAGTCGTTGTCCTGGATCGGGATCAGGCTCCCGAGCTGCGGCGCGTCGACGGGGTAGCTGGCGCCGAACCCGGTCGCCGCCTGCAGGTCGACCAGCCCGAGGTGGGTGAAGGAGTTCGCTCCGAAGGGATCGGTCCACGCCCACACGCCGAACTGGTTGCCGTCGTACGGGCCGTCGGTGACGACCCAGTGGGGTCCCGTCGACGGCCAGGTGCCCTGGGCCCAGCCGTGGGCGTTCATCGGCTGCGGGGTGCTCTCGGCGCCGGTCGACTTCTTGACCGGGAAGGGCAGCGGCATGCCCGCCGCCATCGCCTGCTTGTCGACCGCCCACACGTCTCCGCGCAGGAAGTTCATGGAGGCGTCGTACATGTTGGCGCCCACGAAGATGGCGAGCGCGCCGACTCCGGCGTGCGGGTAGTCGAAGAACTCCCCGGAGCCCGCCGCCACGGTGGCAAAGGAGTACACGTTCCAGGGACCGAGCGGGTTCGGGCCCTGGCTGATGGCGATGCAGTAGCCCGTTCCGTTGGCGTCGACCCCGAGGACGAAGCGGTCGAGCTGCTCGTCGTACACCACGTTCGGGTCGAACATGTTGGTGCAGCCGGTCGTCGTGCCGAACAGGGTGGAGAAGGGGATCGGGCTTCCGCTCAGGCTGGCGCCGAAGTGGTTGTAGAACTCGAACGCGATGTTGGTGACGGCGACGACGTGCCCGGGCCCGACCGCGAGCTCGGCGTCGGGCGGCACGAACGCCGCGCCCGCCGACGGGAAGTCCATCGACTCGAAACCTCGCACGGGGATCGGAGCGCGCGATCCGACCGACGCGACCTGCACGACCTCCGGGTGCGCCTCGGCGTCCAGCGCCGCCGCGCGCAGGCGGTCGGCCTCCTCGAGCGAGATCGGCAGCTCCGGACGACGTCCGACCGCGCGCAGCGTCCCGGTCCGGGCCGACTCGCCCGGCGGGAGAAGCGACAGGTCCACGACCACCGCCTCGATCGGCCCGCTGTCGGGAGGCGAAGGCGCCGTCGGGTCGTACTCCCAGCCCTCCGGCGGCGAGGCGCCGCTCGGCGGCGCGGTGCTGGTCGCACACGCGGCGGCGGACAGGAGCACGAGGACAGGAAGCAGCAGGCGGATGACTCTCATAGCGTCCCCCCTCCGCGCGGCGACGTCCCGCTCACACCGATTCACTGTGAAGCCCCGACACCGCCAATAGGCCCCAATCCCGAAATAGGCAATGGCTTCGTGTCTTCGTGTCTGCCCTTGGTGTCTTGGTGCCTTGGTGGTTCTCTCTGTGTCTCTGTGCCT
>JAWOHA010000261.1:0-3901 GCA_046496385.1 Cryobacterium sp.
GGCGGTGCAGGACGCACTGCCCCGGGTTGTCGCCGCGTTCAGCGGTCCGGCGCCGGAGATCCCCGACTTCGACACCGACAACCCCGCCCTCGCGCTCGCCGAACAGTCCGTGGTGCGCATCACCGGCACCGCGTATTCCTGCGGTCAGAGCCAGTCCGGGAGTGGCTTCGTGGTGTCGACGGATCGCATCATCACCAACGCCCATGTCGTGGCGGGAGTCACCAATCCGGTGATCGAAACGCCGTCGGGTGAAGCGGTGCAGGGCGACATCGTCTACTTCGACTCCGTTGACGACCTCGCGGTCATCGCGGTCTCGGGCTTGGCCACGGCGGCGCTGCCCACCACGTCCAACCTGGACGTGGGCGGCCAGGGCGTGGCATCGGGATATCCGTTCGGCGGCCCCAAGGTCTCAGACCCCGCCGAGGTTCTCGCCCTGGGCTCTCTCACGGTGGCAGACATCTATGGTCAGGACCCCACCGCTCGCCAGGTCTACACCCTCGCCTCTGATGTGCAGCAGGGCGAGTCTGGCGGACCTCTTCTCAGCGACGCGGGAGAAGTCGCCGGAGTGGTCTTCGCCAAGGCCGCCGACACCGCCAATGTGGGCTACGCGCTGGGCATGGACGAAGTCGACCCCGTAGCATCGGCCGCTCCGACACTGACCGAACCGGTGTCCTCCGGAACCTGCGTGCGCGGCTAGCCACCGATCGAGGCGCTCTTCGAACCCGGGCCTGAGAACGAACCGGCCTGGTCTCGGTTTCTCCTGCGCCGTGCCTCGACCAGACTGTCGGGCGGTGCGATCGCCGGTGTCGTTCGGGGCGACGCCGGTTCAGCGGCGCGGCAACAAACGAAAAAACCCGGTGCGGCGTGCGGGTCAGACCCGGTCGAGGGCGTAGCCCTCTTCGCCGTGCACGAAGGTGTCGATGCCGGCGAGCTCGTCTTCGTTCTTCACCCGGAAACCGATGGTCTTCTCGATGGCGAAGCCCAGCAGCAAGGCGACAACGAAGGAGTAGAGCAGCACGGCAAAGACCGCAATGGCCTGGGTGACCAGCTGGCCGAGGTCGCCGCCACCGGTGAAGAGGCCGGTGCCGGTGGCGAAGAACCCGAGGTACAGGGTTCCGATGACACCGCCGACCAGGTGAATGCCCACGACGTCAAGGGAGTCGTCGAAGCCGAGCTTGAACTTGAGTTCGATGGCCAGAGCGCAGACGGCGCCGGCCAGGACGCCGAGCAGCAGGGCCCAGCCGGGCTCAAGGCTGGCACACGCCGGCGTGATGGCGACGAGTCCGGACACGGCTCCGGAGGCAGCGCCGACCGAGGTCGCCTTGCCGTCCTTGAACTTCTCCACGATCATCCAGCCGAGGATGGCCGCCGCCGTGGCGCCGAACGTGTTGATGGCGATGAGGCCGACATTCTGCATGCCGTTGAGCCATTCGGCGCCCGCGTTGAATCCGAACCAGCCGAACCAGAGAATGGCGGCGCCGATGAGCACCAGCGGCACATTGTGCGGCTTGGTGATGCCCTTCTGGAAGCCGACCCGTTTGCCCAGAACCAGAGCCAATGCCAGTGCGGCCGCGCCGGCGTTCACGTGCACGGCGGTACCGCCGGCGTAGTCGATGACTTCGGGCAGGCCCATCGTGGCGCCCAGGTTCATGATCCAGCCGCCACCCCAGACCCAGGCTGCGACCGGAAAGTAGACCAGCGTGGCCCAGACACCGGCGAAGATCATCCAGGACCCGAACTTGGCCCGGTCGGCGACCGCACCCGAGATCAGCGCGACCGTGATGATGGCGAACGTGGCACCGAAGGTGGCCCCGAGCAAATCAATGTTCGCCGATTCGCCGGAGGCCAAGGCCGTGAGGCCGAAGTCGGAGAACGGGTTGCCGGCGAACTGCAGCGGACCATCGACGGCGCTCATGTTGAAGCCGTAGAGAATCCACAGCACACTGATGAGTCCCAGAGCGCCGAAGCTCATCATCATCATGCTGACAACGCTCTTGGCCTTGACGAGTCCTCCGTAGAAGAAGGCCACGCCAGGGGTCATGAGTAAGACCAGCGCGGTGGCGGTCAGCCCCCATGCAATGCTTCCGGTATCCATAGATTGTCCTCACGCTAGTGAATGTTCAGGTTTGCCAGTACGGGCGAGTGCAGTACGGGTGTCTTTTCCTAGTATTCTTTGGTGAGGTTTCGGGAGGCGCACCGCTGTGTTTCGCCTGTGTTACGGATTTTCGCGGCCCGTCACGGCAACCCGCGAAAAATCAGGGCGTCACCACCCGCCCAGGTTTCCGGCGCGTTACGCCGCTTCCCCGGCTGTTTCACACCGGCCGGAGAACCGGCTCAGGCCCCGCGCGCCGGGCTCACTCGGCGTGCGGCGGGAGCTCACCGGTGGTCAGCGCGATGATGCGCGACAGCGACCTCAGATACTTCTTGCGGTACCCGCCCGACAGCATCTCGGTGTCGAAGACCTCGCTGAGCAGGTGGCCGCTCGCAATGATGGGAATCTCTGCGTCGTAGACCCGGTCGATGAACGCCACCAGGCGCAGCGCGTCGGTCTGATCGGTCAGCAGGAAGACATTGCTCAGGGCGATCACATTGACCCCGTCGATGACCTTGACGTACTTCGACGGATGCACTGTGGCCAGGTGCGTCATCAAGGAGCCGAAGTCGTCCTGGGTGACCATCGAGCCACGCTCCTGGAGCGCGGCGACCATGTGCTGCAGAACCTCGGGCTCCACGGACACGGCGTGGCCCTCGGCATTGCGGCGACGGTAATCGAGGCCGTCAATGCGCAGCGTCTCGAAATTGTCCGACATGGCGCGAATCTCGCGCAGAAAGTCCTGTGCGGCGAAGCGGCCCTCACCGAGCGAATTCGGCGGCGTGTTCGACGTCGCCGCGACCCGGGTTCCGGTCTTGACCAGTTCCGCGAGCAGCCGGGTCATCACCATCGTGTCGCCCGGATCGTCGAGCTCGAATTCGTCGATGCAGATCAGCTTCGCGCTGCGCAGCTGCACGATGGTTTCCTGATAGCCCAATGCCCCGACGAGCGCCGTGTATTCGATGAAGGTGCCGAAATACTTGGGGCCGGGCATGGTGTGCCACAGGGCGGCGAGGAGGTGGGTCTTCCCCACTCCGAATCCCCCGTCCAGGTAGATTCCGGGCAGTTGGGCTTGGGGTTTGCGGGTGCGGGAGAAGAATCCGCTCGGGCGCAACGGCTGCCCGGCCGCAGCGAAGGCCTGCAACCGTTCGACGGCGCCGACCTGTGAGGGGTAGTCGGTGTCGGGTCGGTAGGAGTCGAACGAGGCATGCTCGAACTGGGGCGGGGGAACCAGCTCGGCGACGATCTCGGCCCCGGTAATCGACGGTGAGCGGTCACCGAGCCGAGGGGTCTGATGCGGGGCCTGGCGGGCGGCGGCTGCAGTCATGGGGGAACACCGTTTCTCAAGGTTGTCGTCCCGCCCGCGAACCGTGTCGCGCGGCGACCGCCGGAGTGCGGTCGAGGCCCATTCCGCGTAGCGTTGGGGACAGGTAGACGGCCAGCTTATTCCGCTCGCCCCTCCCGCTCTCGCCCTTACTCATGACCCTGGAGGTTTTTGTGCCTATTGAGCTCGATCCGGCAGACAAGTTCAGCGCCTATGCCCACCCCGAGCGCCTCGTCTCCACTGACTGGATTCAACAGCACCTCGACACCCCCGGACTCGTCATCGTCGAGTCCGACGAAGACGTGCTGCTCTACGAAACCGGTCATATTCCCGGATCAGTCAAGATCGACTGGCACACCGACCTGAACGACCCGGTCACCCGTGACTTCATCGACAGTGCTGCCTTCGCCGCGGTGCTCGGTGAAAAGGGCATCTCCCGCGACACCACCGTGGTGCTGTACGGCGACAAGAACAACTGGTGGGCG
>JAWOHA010000268.1:0-7051 GCA_046496385.1 Cryobacterium sp.
CTCTCGGCGTTCCGCGGGGTGCCGCAGGCGCGGGCGATCGGTGCGTGGACCGCGTGGACCAGCACCGCGTTTCTGGTCGGTCCACTGCTCGGCGGCCTGCTCGTTGACCTCGGGTCCTGGCGGCTGGTGTTCGCCATCAACGTGCTGCCCATCGCGGTGACCCTGGTGCTGCTGGCCCGGCTGCCCGCCGACCGGGCACCGGATGCCGACGCCCGCGTCGACATGGTCGGCGCCGTTCTGGGGGTGCTCGGTATCGGCCTGCCGGTCTTCGCGCTCATCGAACAGGCCAATTTCGGTTTCACCAGCCCGGTGGTCCTGGTGCCCCTGATCGTGGGCGTCGCGGCGTTCGCCGCATTCCTCGGGCACGAACACCGCACCAGCGCACCCATGATGCCGCTGAGCCTGTTTCGGGTACGCAACTTCTGGGTGGGCAACATCGCCACCACCTTCATCTACGGCGCACTGTCGCTGGGCACCTTCGTTCTGGCCGTATTCCTGCAGCAGACCGGGGGATACTCCGCCACCGCCGCAGGCCTCGCCCTGCTGCCGGTGACGGTCTTCAACATCGTTCTCTCGGCGTTGTTCGGCACCCTCGCCGGCAGGTTCGGGCCGCGCCTGTTCATGACCGTGGGGCCGATCATCGCCGGTGCCGGCTTCTTTCTGCTGCTGCGCATCGGCGACGGGGTGCAGTACTGGAGCGAGGTTCTGCCCGGGGTGCTGATCTTCGGTCTCGGCCTCTCGATCACCGTGGCACCGCTGACGAGCGCGATCCTCGGCGCCATCGACAGTGGTCGTGCCGGCATCGCCTCCGCCGTGAACAACGCCGTCTCCCGGGTGGCCGGGCTGGTCGCCATCGCCGCGGTCAGCCTGATCGTGGGAGCTCAAATCGATCTCGACGGCCTGCACCGTGCGCTGATCGCCACCGGAACGCTGCTCGTGCTCGGCGGGCTGGTGTCGGCGTTCGGCATTCGCAACCCGGTGCCGGCAGGCCGGTAGCCGGTGCCGGTAGGGTTCGGGCATGAGCATTCGATGGGGAATTCTGGCCACGGGCGGCATCGCCCACGCTTTCACCGCTGACCTGGTCGCGACCGGGCACACCGTGCAGGCCGTCGGGTCCCGCAGCCAGCACACCGCCGACGCGTTCGCCGCCGAGCACGGCATTCCCGCCGCGCACGCCAGCTATGCGGCCCTGGTCGCGGACCCGCTGGTTGATGTGGTGTACGTGAGTACGCCGCACCCCTTTCACGCCGCCAACGCCCATCTGGCCCTCGATGCCGGCAAGCACGTTCTCATCGAGAAGTCGTTCACCCTGAACGCCGCCGAGGCCCGCGGCATCGTCGACCACGCCCGGAAGGCCGGGCTGCTCGTGATGGAAGCCATGTGGACCCGGTTTCTGCCGCACATGGTGCGCATTCGTGAGATTCTCGCCGCGGGAACCCTCGGCGACGTGCACACCCTGATGGCCGACCACTGCCAGAACCTGCCCGCCGACCCGGCGCACCGGCTGAACGCCCTGGAACTGGGCGGCGGCGCCCTGCTCGACCTCGGTGTGTACCCGATCTCGTTCGCGCATGCCCTGTTCGGCACGCCCGAAACGGTGCTGGCCACCGCCACATTCAAACCGACCGGAGCGGATGCCCAGGTCGCCACGATCTTTCGTTACCCCGGCGGGCAGATCGCCACCACGCTCGCGGCCAGCGACACCCTCGGCCCGAACACGGCCAGCATTCTGGGCACCCGGGCCCGGATCGACATCGACGCGGTCTGGTACACGCCCACCACGTTTCGGGTGATCGGCTCAGATGGTGTGCTGCTGGAGACCTTCACGACCGGCCCGCTTCCGGGCCGCGGCATGTACCTCGAGGCCGACGAGATGGAACGCCTGATCACCGCCGGATCGATGACGAGCGCGGTGATGCCCGCGGAAGAATCCGTTGCGATCATGCAGACCCTCGACACCGTGCGCGCGCAGATCGGACTGCGCTACCCCGGCCAGTAGCGGGCCGCCCCGCAGGTTCGTGACACGATCGCCACCGCATTTCTGCGATGCGGGGATAATCTGTCTCATACCTGACCCTGCCATGCGGCCGGGAAGGCATCCGTTCGATGCGTGTGAGACCGTTCGAGACCGTTCGAGACAGTTTGAGACCGTTCGAGACAGAAGGAGTGACCGTGACCCGGGCCCTGTTCATCATTGACGTGCAAAACGATTTCACCGAGGGCGGCGCGCTCGGCGTTGACGGGGGTGCGGCCGTAGCGGCCGGCATCACCGCGCTGCTGGCCGCTCACCCCGACCACTACCCGGTGGTGTTCGCCTCCCGCGACTGGCACGACGCCGACAGCGACAACGGCGGCCACTTCGCCACCGGCGAGAACGCCCCCGATTTTCAGGAGACCTGGCCGGTGCACTGCGTCGCGGGAACGCCTGGCGCCGAGTACCATCCGGCACTGGAAACCCCCGAACGAACCGTGCACATTCTCAAAGGACAGGGCAAACCCGCCTACTCCATCTTCGAGGGCAGCACCTCCGACGGGGCCACCCTCACCGCACTGCTGACCGAACACGGGGTGAGCGATGTCGACGTGGTCGGTCTGGCGACGGATCACTGCGTGCGCGCGTCCACCCTCGACGCGTTGGAACACGGGCAGCGGGTGCGGGTCTTCACCGACCTCTGTGCCGGGGTCGCGGCGGAGTCGACCGAGGCTGCACTGGCCGAGATGGCTCACGCCGGCGCCCTGCTGGTGACGTCGTCGGTGCTCGCCGCCTCGCCCGTCGATACGGAGTAGCCCGGGCCCGGGGGCGGGGCCGGGGCCGGGCGGCGGTCGGAACGGCTCAGCGCCGGCGGCGTGCGGCGGGAGTATGCTCACCGGCATCAGCACCCTGTGCCCTGAGTCTGAGTCTGAGTCTGAGTCTGAGTCTGAGTCTGACGGCGGGCCCGGCGTGCACCCCTTTCGCGAAGGAGCGACATGCTGCACACCGACATACCCACCGAAGCGACCGTTCGCCAGCTGGCCGGCGTGATCGAACCGTACTGCGTCACGATCTACCTGCCGACCAGCGCCCTGCCGAGCGAGTCGGAACTGGCCCGCATCGAACTGGAAAACCAGCTGTCAACGGCGGTGGAGCGGCTCACCATGGCCGGAGCAGACCGCAGCCGCGTCACCGAATTCGAAGATTCCATCGCCGCGCTCATCGACGACCGACCCTTCTGGTTCTACCAGTCCGAGACCCTCGCCCTGTTCGCGCGCTCCGGTACCGTGCAGACCTTTCGCTTGCCGAACCGGCTGCCCGCCGCGGTCGAGGTCTCGGACCGGTTCTACGTCAAACCGCTCATCGCCTCGGTCTCGTCCACCCAGACGGCGTTCGTGCTCGCCCTGTCACAGAACGCGGTGCGCCTGATCGAAATCACCGCGGCGGCCGGCGCCTATCCGGTGGAGGTGCCGGACCTGCCCACGGATGCCGCGAGCGCCGTGGGACGGGAATCGATCAGCGGGCGCTCTCCCCAGGGCCGCATTCAGGGGTCCGAGGGGCAGAAAGTGCGGCTCCGCCAGTACGCCCGGGCGGTGGACGTCGCCATCCGCCCGATTCTGAAGGGCCTTGAGGTGCCGCTGATCCTGGCCGCGGCCGAGCCGATGCCCGGCATTTTTCGTGCCGTCAACTCCTACCCGCACCTGACAAACGAGGTCATTCGCGGAAATCCCGACGAGGCCCGCGACGCCGACCTGGCCGCCGCGGCGCGCACCATCCTCGCGGCCCGCTACACCGAGCAGCTGCAGGAGCTCAAAGCGCACATCACCGCGCAGGTGCCGCAGGGCCGCGCGGTGACCGACCTCAGCGACATCGCCCGAGCCGCCACCTTCGGGGCGGTCGACCTGCTCATGGTCGACATCGAGAGGGTCATTCCCGGCACGGTCGACGACACCAGCGGCGCCATCACCTTCGCCGACGCCGGGGCCGTTCTCGACCCGGATGCCCCGCCGCACTACGGCGTCGTAGACGAAATCGTGCGCCGGGCGTTGTCCTCCGGCGCGCGCGTGCTGGGTGTGACCGCGGCCGATGTGCCGGGCGGCGGAGAGGCGGCGGCGACCACCCGGTTCGCGGCCTGACCGCGGGCCTCGGCGCAGGCCTGTGCCCGAAGCCCGGGCGCCACGAGTAGATTGAGTGCAGACTTTTTGCACACGTATTTCTCGAGGAGGCACCGTGACCCAGCCCGTTCTGGCCCAGACCAATGACGACCAGACCGATCGGGAGGCGGCGCTGCTCGCGCGGGTGCCGCACGGACTGTTCATCAACGGGGAGTGGGCGGCAGCGGCTGCCGACCGCACCTTCGAGGTGGTCGACCCCGCCACCGGCGCCGTACTCGCCCAGGTGGCCGACGCCAGCCCTGCCGACGGCGCCGCAGCCCTCGACGCCGCCGTGGCCGCGCAGGCCGACTGGGCCGCGACGCCCGCCCGGGTGCGCGGAGAGATTCTGCGCCGTGCCTTCGACCTGCTGCAGGAGCGCAAAGAGGACTTCGCCCTGCTGATGACACTCGAGATGGGCAAACCGCTCGCCGAAGCGCGCGGCGAAGTCGCCTACGGCGGCGAGTTCCTGCGCTGGTTCAGCGAAGAGGCGGTGCGCATCAGCGGCCGGTACGGCCCGAATCCCGAGGGCAGCGGGCGCATGATCGTCAGTCAGCACCCGGTGGGCCCGTGCTACCTGATCACGCCGTGGAATTTTCCGCTCGCCATGGCGACCCGCAAAATCGCGCCCGCGCTCGCCGCAGGGTGCACCGTGGTCATCAAACCCGCCGAGCTGACCCCGCTCACGACGCTGCTGGTCGCCGCATTGTTCGAAGACGCCGGCCTGCCCCGCGGCGTGCTGAACGTGATCACCACGTCGGAGTCCGGCGCGGTCTCGGCCCCGATCATCGCCGACCCCCGGCTGCGCAAGCTCAGCTTCACCGGGTCCACCCCGGTGGGTAAAAAACTCATCGAACAGTCCGCGCAGAACGTGCTGCGCACCTCGATGGAACTCGGCGGCAACGCCCCGTTCCTGGTCTTCGCCGACGCCGACCTCGACCGGGCCGTCGACGGCGCCCTGCTGGCCAAGTTTCGCAACATCGGCCAGGCCTGCACCGCCGCGAACCGGTTCATCGTGCACGAGTCCGTCGCGGCGGAGTTCGCCCGCCGGGTGACCGAACGGGTGAACAGTTTCGGCATCGGCCGGGGCACCGAATCCGGGGTGACCATCGGCCCGCTCGTCAACCAGGCTGCCGTCGACAAGGCCCACGCCCTGGTGACGGATGCGGTGACCCGTGGCGCCGAGGTGCTCACCGGCGGCAGCGCCCTGCCCGGCCCCGGCACCTTCTACGCCCCGACCGTGCTCACCGGGGTCGCCCCCGGCAGCGCCATTCTGCGCGATGAGATCTTCGGCCCGGTGCTCGCCATCAGCACCTTCACCGATGACGACGAAGCCGTGCGACTGGCCAACGACACCAATTTCGGGCTGATCGGCTACGTGTTCACCACCGATCTCGCGCGCGGGCAGCGCATGATCGACCGCCTCGAGACGGGCATGCTGGGGCTGAACACCGGCGTGGTCTCGAACGCGGCCGCCCCGTTCGGCGGCATCAAGCAGTCCGGGCTAGGCCGGGAGGGCGGACTCGAGGGCATTCGCGAGTACCTGTCCACCAAATACACGCTCACGCCCGACCCCGAAACGGCCTAGAACCGCCGTGCCCCAGGTGGGCGTGCCGGCCGCGGGCGGCGGTTTGGCCGCGGAGGTGCGCAGCACGTGGCAGCCGTCGTTCGCGACCGATATCGCCCTCACCCTGGCCCGGCTGCGCCGTGGGGCAGGAGACCCGACCCACCGCGTGGCCGCCGACGGTGCACTCTGGCGCACCACGCTCACCGACGACGGGCCCGCGTCCATGCGGTTCACCCAGCTGGGGCTGCACACCCTCACCTGTGAGGCCTGGGGTGACGGCGCTCGTGCGGCCGTCGCCGCGGCCCCGGTGCTGCTGGGCGCCCGCGACGATCCGAGCGGCTTCGTGGCCGATCATCCCCGGCTGCACGACGCCCACCGGCGCTGGCCGGGGCTGCGCGTGCCCTGCACCGGTCGGGTGCTGGAATCCCTGATCCCGGCGATTTTGGAACAGAAAGTGATCAGCCTGCAGGCGATGGCCTCGTGGCGCGCACTGGTGCGGGGGCACGGAACGACGGCGCCCGGCCCGACCCCGAGCGGCATGCTCGTGGTGCCGTCTGCGCGGGCCTGGCAACTCATTCCTTCGTGGGAATGGCACCGGGCCGGGGTCGATCCGAAACGGTCCCGCACGGTGATGGCGGCCGTGGCGGTCGCGCGGCAGCTGCAGGCGGCGACGCGCCTGGCGCCCGACGACGCCGCCCGTCGGCTGCAGGCGGTGCCCGGAATCGGCGTGTGGACCACGGCAGAGGTCGCCCAGCGTGCCTTCGGCGACGCCGACGCGCTCTCGGTGGGTGATTACCACCTCGCCGACACCGTCGGGCATTCCCTGTTCGGCCGGCACTTCAGCGACGCCGACATGCTGATCGCCATGGAGAAATGGCGCCCGCACCGCTACCGGGTGGTGCGGCTGCTGGAAGTGAGCGGCGCCGGAGGCAAGCCGCGCCACGGCCCCCGCCTGAGCTTCGTCGACCACCGCGGGCACTGACCCACGCTGACCCGCACTGACCCGCACCGGGCCGCGCCGGGCCGCGCTGACCCGCGCTGACCCGCGCCGGTCGTAGGCTGAACGAATGCCCGTCATCACCATTACTGACCTCAGCGATCCCCGCCTGGTCGACTACGCCCACCTCACCGATGTGGCCCTGAAGAAAGCCCGCGGCACCGAACACGGCCTGTACATCGCCGAGTCGGCCCTGGTGCTGGAGCGGGCGCTGCGGGCCGGCCACCGGCCACGGTCGGTACTCGCCCTCGGCGGCACAGCCGACGAAGCCGTGGCCGTGCTCGGCGACCTCGCCGAGAGCGTTCCCGTGTTCGTGGGCCCGGGCGAGATGCTCGCCGAGCTGACCGGGTATGTTCTGCACCGCG